>JANJXB010000065.1 GCA_024709245.1 Acholeplasmataceae bacterium
GCATGATGTAGAACATAACATGTTCTCACAGCTTTCTAGGCTTTTTTTTATGTTCAAAATATGTTATCATTGAACTATCAATCAAAGATAGGGTGGAAATATGAAAAAAGAATATGAAATCTTAAAAGAATTATCACTGCTCGCTGGCATACCTGCCAATGAGAAGCGTGTGAGTCAATATCTTGTGAACAAAGTATCTGAAGTTTCAGATGATGTTGTTTTTGATCATTTGGGATCGGTCATCAGTATCAAAGGTCAAACAGGACCCAAAGTCATGATTGCAGGTCATATGGATGAAATCGGTCTGATGGTCACTCAAATCACCAAAGAAGGATTTGTTAAGTTTCAAACCATCGGTGGATGGTTTTCTCAGGTGATGCTCGCACAGGTTTGGGAAATCCACACCAAAAAAGGAATCGTATATGGTGTTACCGGTGTCAAACCACCACACATCATTCCTCAAGATAAGAGATCGGTTGCGATTGCAATTGATACCATGTATATTGACTTAGGGGTGACATCCAAAGAAGAAGCTGAAGCGCTTGGTGTTGAACCCGGCAATATGATAGTCCCAAAAAGTGAATTTCTTGTCATGGGCAATGAAAAATTCTTGATGAGCAAAGCATGGGACAACCGAATTGGCTGTGCAGCTGTCCTTGAAATCATGAAGCGATTGGATTCCAGTCTACCCAATACAGTATTTGGTACTTTCACTGTTCAGGAAGAAGTTGGACTCCGTGGTGCAAAGACGAGCAGTTATGTCGTTGAACCTGAGATTGCGATTGCCATTGATACCGGTTTAGCTTATGATGTCCCCGGTGGAGAAAAAGAAGAACAATCTCTTGGAAAAGGTCCACAAATCTTACTTTTAGACGCTGGTCTGGTTCCACATCAGGGTTTAAGACAACTTGTGATTGATACAGCAAAAGAATTAGGCATTCCTTACCAAGAACCCTTCATCACCGGTGGGAGAACAGATGCTGGTCACATGCATCTTGCACATCATGGTGCTGCTGCACTCTCTTTAGGTATTCCTACACGCTACATGCACTCGCACACCGGAATCATACATTACGATGATTATGAGAACACCATCAAGCTGGTGGTTGCAGTGATTCAGAAACTGAATCGAGAAACCGTAGACAAATTACTCTTTGAATAGCACTCTCCGGAGTGCTTTTTTGTTGCATTCACTGAATGATTCCTGTATTATATAGTTGAGTGATTGCTCAACTGAAAGGAAATCGTTATGAAACCTTGTGATGTAAATTGCAATTGTACCATCTTCCATCAGGATGTACTCACAAAAGTTCAACAAGAACTCCATCCGGATCAAACCTATGAAGCACTTTCTTCAGTGTTCAAGGTCTTTGCAGATATGACACGCATCAAAATTCTCGAATCCATCAAAGATGAAGCACTTTGTGTGTGTGATCTTGCATATCTTTTGGGTGTATCGAAAAGTGCCATTTCTCATCAGATGAAACTCTTAAAATCCTACCATCTGGTCGATTCCGATAAAAAAGGAAAAATGGTGTATTACCGTTTGGCAGATTCGAATGTTAAAACCATCATCAACACATCATATCTTTTCATGAAAGGACAATAAGATGATTAGAAAAACAATTAAAGTATCCAATATCACCTGTGCTCAATGCGCAAAATCAATAGAGTCTTATTTCAATGATTTACCCGATGTGAACGCACAAGTGCTTGTCACTTCAAAGAAAGTGATCTTCAATTATGATGAATCCAAGTACGATCAAGATAAACTTGGCGATCATTTAAGAGTCATCGGTTATTATCCCATTTTCAACAATGAAGATCAAATCAAGGCTAAGAAGAAAGACTTGATCGATTTAATCATTGCAGGTATTCTGACATTTCCATTGTTATGGACCATGTTTGTCCATTTGGGAATCGACATTTATGTGCCTTCGTTCTTGATGGATGGATATGTACAGTGGGCGATTGCTACACCAATCCTCTTTTATGTGGGTAGACGATTTTTTGTACAAACCTATCACCAGATTCGGGGAAAGAATTTAGGGATGGATGCACTCGTGGTCTTAGGTACCTCTGCTGCATACATTTACTCCATTTACACAACACTCACGTATGATGCCCATGCAGGTCATGCAATGCCTGATTTATACTTTGAAACCACCGCTGTCATCATTTTCATGGTCATGCTCGGTAATTTCTTTGAAAATCGCGTGAAGGAAAAGACTTCGAATGCACTTCAATCCTTAATCAGCTTAGGTGCCAAAGAAGCAAGAATCCGAAAAAATGGTGTGGATGTCATGGTCCCCGTGGATGAAGTGAAACCTGGAGATCTCATGATTGTACTGGCCAATGAGAAGGTTGCCTTAGATGGCATCATCGAAAATGGCAGTAGTTACATTGATGAAGCGATGATTACGGGTGAACCGATGCCAGCATTTAGAGAACCTGGTATGAAAGTCATTGGTTCAACGATGAATACCGTGAATACGCTTGAAATCAGAGTGACTGCCGTCGGCTCTGATACGATACTGGCCAATATCATCAAAACCGTTGAAGATACAGCACTGATCAAACCGAAAGCACAGCGGATTGCCGATAAGATTGCATCACTGTTTGTTCCTGTGGTTGTGTTGATTAGTATCACGGTTTTCCTTCTTTGGGTCTTTGTCATTGATGGTGGTCATCAGGTTTCTCATGCATTTGCACCTGCGATTGCTGTGCTTGTCATCAGCTGCCCATGTGCACTTGGACTTGCAACACCGACATCGATTTCCGTGGGTTCAGGGATCGCCTTTAAAGAAGGTATTCTTTATAAAGGTGGCGAATTCTTCGAAATCGCCAATAAAATCAGTGCCATCGCGTTTGATAAGACAGGTACACTCACAACAGGTCATCCTGAATTATCGGATTTTTTAGGAGACAAGGAAACATTGAAGTTTGCTGCATCCCTTGAAAAGCATTCCAATCACCCTATCGCATCCGCCATTACGGATGCATATGAAGGTAATCTCCTTGAAGTCGCTGATTTTTCGGTCTTGCTCGGTAAAGGTATTTCCGGTACAATTGAGGGTAGAATTGTCTATGTCGGTTCACCAAACCTCATCAAAGAACTTGGATTGACACATTCATTTGATCATCTTTCTTATCAAAATCAAGGAAAAACTGTCTTTTTCACCGTCATCGATCAAGTTGTAGTGAATATGATGGCAGTGACCGATCCTATGAAAGAATCTGCTAAAGCAGTCATCGATGAGCTCAAAAGAAGAAAGATTACCCCTTATATGATTACCGGTGACCAAGAACGTACAGCACGCTATATCGCAAAAGAACTGGGAATCGAACATGTGTTTTATGAAGTATTGCCTCATGAAAAGGCAGAGAAGATCTTAGAAATCCAGAAGGAAGGCCATGTGGTTGCTTTCGTCGGAGATGGTATCAATGATGCTCCAGCACTTAAGATGGCAGATGTAGGGTTTGCAGTCGGTTCAGGTTCAGATATCGCGATTGATACCTCTGACGTCACTTTGATGAGCATGGATTTAGGATTGGTCATCAAAGCCATTGATTTATCACTTGCGACACTGAAGAATATTTATTTAAATTTCTTTTGGGCATTCGCATACAATATTGTGATGATACCCCTAGCAGCCATTGGATTACTCAATCCATCGCTTGCAGGCATCGGGATGGGATTCTCTTCCATCATGGTCGTTTTAAATGCTTTGTCACTCAACTTATTTAGATTTAAAAATATAACCCCTGGAGGAATAAAGGAATGAAAGTTAACGTTACAGACATCACATGCAAACACTGCGTGATGAAAATTGAAAAGTCCCTCATGATGGACAATCTGAAGGCCAAGGTTTCTTTGGAAGACAAGAGTGTCAGCTTCAACAATGAAGCAGACAAAGATAAGATTATCCAATCCATCAAAAAGGCAGGATACACACCTCAAGTATGAGGATTATCGGTGGGATTCACAGAAGTAGACAACTGAAGATGGTTGGGAAACCAACCACCCGTGAAACTGCAGATCTGGTGAGAGAATCTGTATTCAATATGCTAGGCGGCACTGTTCATGGTGTCGTTTTAGACTTGTTTTCAGGTTCAGGTGCCTATGCACTTGAAGCCATCTCGAGAGGGGCATCCCATGCACACTGCGTGGATTCATCTTCTGATGCCATCAAGACGATTATCGATAACGCGAAGTTGCTCAAGGAAGATGGAAAAATCACGACATATTTGAAAGACTACTCCAAGTACTTGTCTTCACTTTCAAGCAATACCACATTCGATTTGGTATTTCTCGATCCACCTTATGAAATGCATGTCTATGAGGCTATCATCAGGTCTTTGGATCCTTATATGATTGAAGATGGACGCATCGTCTGTGAATCTAAAAAAGAGTTCGTATTACCAGAATCCATCGGTTCCTTCGTGAAAATCAAGGATAAGACCTATGGCATCAAACGTATTTCAGTATATGAAAAAGAGGCTCAATCCGCTTGAGCCTCTTTGTTATTTTAATGTTCTTTCTTTGATGAATTCAATCTTACCATACCGACTGATTTTCAACTCAATGCGTTTGAAATGATATTTTTCAAATCGGTCCAGGTGATCCCGATAGGGTACATCATCAAGTTTCTTCACCTTTTCTTTTGACATATCGACAGGACTTGAAGTTGCAATCCAATACAGATGATGCTTATCTGTTCTTTTGTTTTCATGCTTGATTTCGATTTCACCGATTTTATCCACGATGAACATCGGATTCTGATAGAAATCACTGACGAGTACTTTGGTTTTTTCAGGTAAAATGGGGTATTCATATATCAGTTCTTTATCTTTTCCAACCAATAAAATCACACTTTCCTTTTGGATATGGTTTACTTGAAAAAACATGACACAAGATAAGATCACCAAAGAGAAAGCAATGATGTAGGATATGATTTGAGTGATGCCCGAACTAAAGATCAACCCAAGCACGCCAATCAGAATTGCAACACCCATTAATGCAACGATCACATAAAGTGTCTGTCTTTTCGTTTGAATGTCCATGGGTAATTCTTTAAGTTTCTTTCGAAAGCGGATTCGAATGAAGGGTTTGACGCCGGTGACTGAATAGAAGAAGAATAGAGCTACAAAAACAGGTAATAATTGTGTCATGAAGACCAAAAGGATGATTGAAAATCCGAGTCCGTTTTGAAATGCTGAAAACACACTGAGCAACCCATTCAACGTGAGTACGCCAAAAAAGAGCAGTGGAATGAGTTTTCTACCCCCCAGGATGCGGTAAAGGAAATAGGATGTGAGAAAGTAGCTGACAGCACTTAAGAATGCGCCTATAAATTCTTGCATGTGAACCCCCTTGATTTGGTCTTAATTCCAATTATAAAGATTTCAGGAGATTATGTCAAACTTCATTCTGAAATGCTTGTTTTTTAAGGCTTATTCACTTATAATGAAGTATGTGAGGTGGCATGACATGACAATTGGAATCGTATGGTTTATTGTTTGGTTGGTATTGGCACTGGTTGCAGGTGGAGTCATCGGCTTTTTCCTAGCACGTGTCTGGTTCAAAAATTACTTAAAGAAGAACCCACCAGTCAACGAGCAAATGATTCGTGAAATGATGAGACAGATGGGTAGAACGCCTTCTGAAAAACAAGTACGTCAAATACTTGCGTCCATGAATCAATACAAGTAAACAAAGTTTAAGTAGAAATCGACATAATTCTTATGTCTTTTTTTCTCGATAGGAGCTAAACATATGGGTATCGTATTACAAGGCAAAATGATTCACGCCATTTTAAACTATGCAAGACCGATTGAAGCCCTTCGATTGAAACATTTGATTGAAGGAAATCAGGATCAAGCACTCTTGGAAGAGCTGTTGAAGTATCAAAATGAAGATGGAGGCTTTGGTCATGGCCTTGAACCTGACTTTTGGAATCCCAATTCATCCCCCATTCAAACTTGGACTGCAATGACACTCTTGAGAAAAATCGATTTTCATGTTGACGATTCACGAATCATCAAGATGTTTTCATATCTAGAAAAGACGCTTGATATGGAAACACTCACATGGCCATCGGTCATACCAAGCAATGACGATTATCCTCATGCTCCTTGGTGGAAATATAAACAAGAAGATGCTTCCTATAATCCGACAGCATCGATTGCAGGTTTTGTCTTAAAATATGCAAATCCTGTATCCAATCTCTTCAGATTATCCAATAAAATCTGTCGACAAGCGATTGATTTTATCAATCAGCGGGTTGAACCTATTGAAGTGCATGAATTGAGATGCTTAATGGAGATGATGAACGATACCAAAAATCTCTATCAAGCCTATCCTCCCTATAAGAAAGCGAAAGCTAAAATCATTTTGCTCATGGATGATGTTTTGGAACATGATCAAAAGAAGTGGTTTCAATCTTATGTACCCAAACCATCCTCTTTGATCAAAGTCCATCCAGGAATTGGCTCGGATGCTTACTATGATCTCATCATCGAAGAGTTTGAACTTGCGATGAAGCACTTAAACGATGAAGGTTTATGGACTCCAACTTTTTCATGGGGTCATCCAGATTCCAATCGTATTTGGAAAGCCATCATCGCCATCGAGTATTTAGAATTGATGAAACAATTTGGATTTCTCGCATAAAAAAAGAGACCTTGAGGTCTCATGGAGACGCTATTTTGCGTC
>JANJXB010000094.1 GCA_024709245.1 Acholeplasmataceae bacterium
ATCAAGCAAATACATGTCTTTTGATGCTTGCTTTTTGATAATCGAAAGCATTGATTTTTCAAATTGCTTATCTTTGTTGTGATTCATGAAGTCTATAAAGTCTTCAATGATGTGAAGTTCCAGGATGTGTTCAATGATTTGTCGAACGTAATCGTATCCACCACCTTTGAGTTTCAAGACGAGGTAGTCGATCCGGTGTGACAAGACGCGTGCGATCGCGTTCTTCTGATGGATTTTTTTGGTTTGATTGTAAAACTCGACGATGTAAAGGAGTAAAGCTTTCGAGTCATAAACGATTCTAGATAATGAATTCACACGGTCACTATCGAGTGGAGAACCATCCATGGCCTCAAGCATATGATCCACCATTTCTTGAGAAACTATGTTGGAAGCAGCACGAATTGAAACACGTTTGACGGAATCATCTTCATTCTTGCAAAAATCGTCATTCGCAATTTCAATGGGGTACATTTTTGCAAGTGCGTCGAGTGCGCTCATTCTGACATCTAAATCAATAACACTTTCGTGAAATTGTCTGATGGCGTAATTTTTGAGATCAATGGATAAATGATGCGCTGCTAAGTGAATGAGAAGTAATCGGATTTCAACTTCAGTATCCAGCAAATGAGGTGTAATGAACTCTAGAATCTGGTTATAATGGTTTTTCATGAGTGCTGAAACCCAACGCTGATAGGACTTTGGCGCACCAACGATACTCTTCATCGCAAGATCAAAGATTTCTTGATCCATGTGATGAATCAATTGATACAAGATGAAGAATCTGACGGTGTCATTCTTTTCACGGAACAACCGATTTTTGAGTATATTGACTGCTTCTTCAGTACCTAGAGCTCCGATGTAGAACACAGCAATTTTACGCTTAAAAGCAGACTTACTCCGTAACTTACGGATTTGTCTTTTGCAGAATCGGGTATTTCTTAAGTCGAAAATCACTTGATTTCTAACCACTGGATCAATTTCAACTTGAGTCTCGATATCGATGTAGGCATCAAAAAAGAACCGTTGATGGAACGGCATCTTCATCGGTTCACCATCAAAATAATGTTTAAATAAATAATCTCTTGCATATCCTTGTAGTGTGATGCGTCTTTGATTGATACCTTTTTGAATCACAATCAAAAACACGAGAAACAAAGACATGATGATAAAACCGTAGACAATATAGAGTGCAATTTCAAGGGTCATACAATCGCCTTCCGATCCTTGAAACGTTTAACATGTCCAATCAACTCTTCGGGAATGATGGGTTTTTCGAGGATAAGATCAACATCTAAAGTATTGCCTCTCTTGATGTTATCCAGGGTCTTGTTGTGAGAAACCATGACAAAAGGAATTGATTTAAATTCTTTGGTCTCATTCAACATCTGTTTCAGAGCAAATCCATCGATTTTGGATAAGTTAATTTCAGAGATGATGACATCAATCGGATTTTTTCGAATCAATTCCATTGCTTCAACGGCTGACTGGGCAATGATGACAGCGAAATTAATCCGCTTAAAGATACGGAGTAGCATATTTAAACTGATTTCATCTTCATCAACGAGTAAAACCATACCTTCTTCAGTAGATCCCATTTTGCTTGTCTTATCGATGATTTCACCCGATCCAATGGTTTTTGCCATAATCATCCGTTTCTCAAGTAAATTGAAAAATTCTCTAATCTTATCTTCATCCGATTCAAATTTCATCACTTCATCGGATGAAACGATGCTGATGGATGCAGTTACCTTTTCAATGAATAATACTGAATCATTGATGCCATTTCTGAGTTTTACTGCTTCATTTTGAAGTTCAAGCGGCGTTACTTGGTCTAAATAGACTAAAATGCCCGGTCCAGTTTGCTTGAATACGGTTGAATCTTCACTTTTGACTTGTTGAATTTGATAATTCAAGTTTCGAATGGCTTCATCTCCCGTTTCTTTTCCATAACGTCGGTTAAAGTCATTCAACTGATTGAGTTGAACCAAAATAAGACCACGAATCTTACCAGTGGGTAACGATTGTTTAAAATTACTTCGAAGCATTTCCTTTAAAACATCTTGAACATAAAGTGAGGTAATGGGACATCTTAAAAGTTTCTCTTTACTTTGCATCATTTGATCCGTCAAGAGTTCTACTTTGGTTTCAAGTTCATCTCTTTTCTTATCGAGTTCTTCCGCTTGTCTGGAAATCGCCAAGATATTGGATTGATAGATTGCAGGTAGAGACACACCATAGTCGCTGGTATATTTGATCACCTTAGGCTCAAGAATGGCAAGCCATCTCAAACCTTTCTTGATGAAAATGTGTTCAAAAAAGCCATTCCAGAGTTTATATCCTTCAAGTGATGATTTCTTGAGCTGTAATGTGTCATTGTCAAGTGAAAACGGTGTACCCACAAACATATTGAGCAATTCAATTCTTGGAAATTGAGTCTGTAAATGCAAAATCATATGATTGATGATTTCAATATAATTGACTTCCTTGACTTCTCCATCGATGTGTTTGTAGATGAATGTCGTATTGTAAAAATCCATGGTTTTGGCATAATCCAGGATTTCTGTAACAATTTGTGTTGTGATGGGATACCCATAAAGTGGATAAATGTAATCCATGGATAGTTGATTCAGTCTTCTCAGAGGCATTTTAGTATATTCTGATGAAGGAATCATTGAACGATGAAACTGTAACATTTGCTTTTCAATAAAGTCAACGGTTGCAATAGCATTCTTGGTATAAAATGAAGAAAATAAAGTCGAAGAAAATAGGGTATTTGTCGATGGCATATACGTCATGAACATTTCTGGATAAGGCAAAAATACCATTGGCATAAACTGGAGTAATATTTTCGAGTTATAGGTCATCTTATATTTGATCTCATCGATGAACACTATGGAAACAGGTAGATTTGCATTGATGATTTGACGCGCAAAGTATCGGTTTGTGACCAGAACACCTTTAAAACCTTCATCGATTAACTCTATTAAGACATTGATATGTGACATGGTGACATTTTGTATGATGATATGAGTCAGTTGGTGAATCTCAAGATGTTTTTGAATGGCTATTTTGAGGAGATCTAAGATTTGAATCGGGGTGATATCAACCAAAATGTTTAAGTTTTCAGCTTGGATGAGATAACTATTGGTGGCATACAACGGATCAACGACAAAAGGTCCTAACAGATGGACCTTGTGTTTTAGCATGATAGGACTTTTGCTTTCAGTCATAGAATCACCTCAAGAGAACTCAATTCTCTATACTCATGATACCATAACAATCTTGATTTATAAATTGTCTAATCTTAAGATTATCTTAATTTAAACGGCTTTTTTTGTTATAATGTGCATTTCAATCGCAGTTTCTTGAATGATATTGACAGCCTTTTGTAATTGTTCTTTGGAATGTAATGCGGATACCATGCATCGAACTCTTCCCATACCTTTTTGAACTGTAGGAAATACAATGCCTGATACAAACACTCCACGTTCGAGTAATTTTCTTGAGAAAGCCATGGTCTTTGCTTCATCTCCAATAATGATTGGAGTAATGGGTGTTTCACTCTTTCCTAAATCGAAACCCAATTCCTTTAGTTTACCTTTAAAAAAACGAGCATTATCCCACAATTTGTCGGTATATTCCGTGGATTCTTCGAGCATTTTAAAGGCTTCAATAATCGCTGCTGCTGCAGATGGCATCATCGCAGTCGAAAACAGTAAGGGTCTTCCACGATGGAGCAACCATTGTCTTGCTGCTTCTGAACCGCAAACATAACCTCCAACTACTCCGATGGCTTTCGATAACGTGCCAATGATGAAATCGACTTGTCCATGAAGACCAAAATGATCAACTGTCCCTCTGCCAGAATGTCCGAGCACACCTGATCCATGCGCATCATCGACATAGGTCATTGCACGGTATTGTTTTGCCAGCTTGACAATTTCAGGTAATTTTGCAATATCGCCATCCATCGAGAAAACACCATCTGTAATGATGAGCACTTCTTGATACTGATCTCTTTTGGACTTTAGAATTTCTTCAAGTGAATTCATATCCGAATGCTTGTAAACAGCACGACTCGCTTTCGATAATCGAACCCCGTCGATGATTGAGGCGTGGTTGAGTTCATCGGATATGATGAGATCATGTTCATCGGTGATGGCTTGAATGACACCTGCGTTGCATGCGAATCCCGATTGAAAAACAGTCGCTGCCTCTTCATGTTTAAATTTCGCGATCACTTGATCAAGTTCTTCATGAATATCCATGTTTCCAACAATGGTTCTCACAGCACCTGCGCCAACGCCATATTTGTTGATGGCTTCTATGGCAGCTTTTTTGAGTCTTGGATGATTTGCAAATCCAAGATAATTATTGGATGACAGATTGATAACGTCTCGTCCATTAAGGTGGATGATGGCTTCACAAGGACCTTCATTGATGGGTAGTATGCGATATACACCTTGTGACTTAAGTTCACTTATTTTAGTATCGAGATGTGACATAAGATACTCCTTTATGGGATGAGGACTACTTTTCCGCTATTGCCCGAAGCCATGATTGCCATGGCTTGTTCCATTTCTTTGAGAGGGAATGTATGTGTAATGATCTTATCCAAATCCAATTTGCCACTTTGTACAAGTTCTGTCACCTGTTCCCAAGTCTTAAACATTAATCTTCCCACAACACCATAAATACTAATGCCCTTGAAGACAATATCATTGGATAAATCGATTTCTATATTGGAAGGAACAATACCGAGTAGAGACATCTTTCCACCTGGCTTGACATACTTAAATGCTTGTTCAATTGCAGTCTTGTTGCCAGAAAATTCTGTGACAACATCAATACCTGCACCACCGGTTTCTTCCATAACCCGTTGAATCACGTCTTCCTTCAGTGGGTTGATGACGACGTCTGCACCTAACTCTTTGGCTAACTTGATTCTATAGTCATTGATTTCAATGGCAATTATTTTCTTCGATCCTACAGCCTTCGCAATGTTGACACCCATTAACCCAATTGGACCACAACCAACGACTGCGACTGTCTTGTCCTTGATGTCAAAATGAAGCATGGTATGAACTGCATTTCCGAGCGGTTCTTGAACTGATAAAAACTTAGGATGGACTCCTGAGTGATTGACGATTAAATTGAATGCAGGCATTTTTGCATATTCAGCGAAACAACCATCGGTATCAACACCAATGATTTTTGTATTCTTACAAATATGATATTCACCACGTTGACACCATTCACACTTGCCACAAACGATATGCGTTTCTGCCGAAACGATATCGCCGACCTTGACATTCTTTACATCACTACCAATGGCGAGTACACGACCTGAAAACTCATGTCCAACCGTAAGCGGTGGTTTGATTCTCCCTTGACTCCAACGATCCCATTTGTAAATATGAACATCGGTGCCACAAATGGATGTGGCTAAAATCTTGATGAAGACCTCATCAGACTTAATTTCAGAAGGAATCGGTTTTTCAACCATGGTAAAACCAGGATTACGCGATTCCTTGATGAACGCGGTCATCGTTTTCATTGCCTATTTTTCTCCCTTGTACGATTCATCGTATCGATACTTCTATTATAGCCTATTTCAGCTTAAAAATCCATTTAGGTTGATGATTTATCAGTATTTATCTTGTGTCAGTCTCAAAAACGCTAGACCTGAATGATCGAGTTTAAAAAGATAGTATTTCTCTTGATAATAAAACGAAAAATCTCTTCGCATTGTAATGGTTGGATTGCTGATGTCTTTTAATTGAATGACTTCATCTTGAGCTCCAGTTACATGAAACTTACCCTCTTCATATCTTAATTCAACACGTCCGATTACATGGATGTCTGTGACCTTTTCCGTAAAGAAAGAAAGTTCTCCAGAAGTCTCGAGTACCGATTTTCTCAGTTGATCTGAAAATCCTTTTTGATAGTTGTTCC
>JANJXB010000113.1 GCA_024709245.1 Acholeplasmataceae bacterium
CTGGGTTCCATAAATCATAGTAGGTACCCATGACAATAAATGCTGTCACAGCAACAAATGGGCTGATCGCAACCGGTATTTCTTTTCCTCTGGTTGAAAGTAAGATGGCTGTGACTGGGATTATAAAGAAAATCAGCCAACCTGGATGCCATAACTGGAATCCGAAACCAAGAATCATGTAAACAACAACGGATACAAAGGGTGAAAGCGCGATGATGCCATCCTTGAGTCGGGTTGTAAACAATATTGCAGTGATTGGAATCATCAGGAAGACTAGCCAACCAGGGTGCCACAAGTCATAACTAACACCAAGCACCATGAATATGATGACCGATAAGAATGGGGTAAGTGCAATGATCTTTTGTTTGACACCTTTTTCTTTCTTTAGCTTCAGTGTGTCTAAAAGATCATAAGCAATTTGCTTGGGATCTCCGAGCATATCGATGACTTCTTCATCCGTTTTACCGGTTGATTTTGCATCATCATAAAGCTGACTGTAATCATTGATGATGTCTTCGATTTCACTGTCTCTGGCTTGAAACTCTTCAAGCTCTCCTCTTAATTTTCTAAGATAACTCGCTTTCATGTGTTAATCCTCCTAATAATTTGAATACACCTTGCAAGAATGTCCGCCATTCTGATTCGTATTCTTTTAACTTTTTCTCACCCGTTGGTGTGATCTTGTAATACTTTCGTGGTGCCCCGACATTGGTCTGTTTTTCATATGTATCAAACAGCCCCTGTCCTGTCAATCGTCTTAAGATGGGATAAACAGTATTATCGTTGACATCGATTTCTCTGGCCAGTGTATCGATGACTTCAAAACCATACATATCCCTTTCGTGGATGATGGACAAGATGCACATCTCGAGGATTCCCTTTTTGAACTGAGTGTTCATGCTGTGCCTCCTTACTGTGTCTTGCACACTACTATCTTATCACCGTACTGTGCAAAACACAATACCTAAAATAAAAAAAATTGAAATTCATTTTTAGAGCAGTGATATCTTGTCTTTTCTAAGGTTATATGATACGATAGTTTCAAACAAAGAAGGGTGATTCCGATGTTTACAATTTCTATGGCTGTGTATTATTACGGATATCATTAAAAAAAGGACTGCCAGGCATTCCTTTTTCAGATGTTGAAGGGAACAGCCAAACCATGACTAACGTTCATCCTTGGGGTTCCTCAGGGATTTTTATTTTTTAAACACAAGGAGAAGAACTATGATTGTTCAGATGAAAAAAGGCCACACCAAAAGAGAATTCGATAAGATTGTTGAATTTTTAAAATCCAAGCATTTAGAAATTATTGATGCTAGTTCAGATGAAGTTCGTGTATTTGGTATCATCGGTGATACTTCATCGATTGATCCCTCGGATCTATACGCTTTCGAAGGGGTGAAGGAAGTTACAAGAGTTTCCACACCGTTTAAGAAAGCAAGTCGTAGTTTCAAGAAATCAGATACCATCATCAAATTTGATAACGGTGTTGAAATTGGATCCGATCAGTTTGTTGTCATGGCAGGTCCTTGTTCTGTTGAAAGTGAAGAACAACTGAGAACGATTGCTAAAGCTGTGAAAAAGAGTGGTGCACACTTCTTAAGAGGTGGTGCTTATAAGCCAAGAACATCTCCTTATGCATTCCAAGGTCTTGAACTTGAAGGGTTGAAACTGCTTCGCAAAATTGGTGATGAAACCGGACTCAAAATTGTCACTGAAATTCCTTCAGCAGATCTTCTACCTGTTTTTGAGCAATATGTCGATATCATTCAGGTTGGCGCAAGAAACATGCAGAACTTTCATTTGATGAAAGCACTGGGTAAATCGACCAAACCCATTTTACTGAAAAGGGGTTTATCAGCAACCATAGAAGAGTGGTTGATGTCAGCGGAGTACATCATGGCTGGCGGTAATGAACAGGTTATCTTATGTGAACGTGGCATTAGAACATTTGAAAAATACACGAGAAACACATTAGATATCTCCGCTGTACTTGCAGTTAAAGAACTTTCTCATTTACCAGTCATTATCGATCCATCGCATGCCGCAGGAAGATGGAACATGATTGAAAAACTATCACTCGCGAGCTTAGCTGTCGGTGCACATGGCTTGATTGTTGAAGTGCATCACGATCCTGAACACGCTTTATCCGATGGTGCACAATCGTTAAAACTTAAAAAATTCGATGCCATGATGGATCAACTTGAGAAAGTTGCGAATGTACTTGAAAAGAAATTAAGATGAAAATCTTTATTGTTGGACTTGGATTGATTGGAGCTTCCTATGCGGAAGGATTGACTCGATCAGGACATACTGTCTATGCATACAATCGATCAGCTGATGTCATTCAAATGGCTGAAGACGAAGGAATCATTCAAAAGAAGAGCCAAATTGATCAGATGGTTTTCGCCGATCTGATTATTTTGGCATTATATCCAAAGCATAATATCGAATTCATAGAAAAATACAAGCATTTATTAAAACCAGGTCAGCTCATCACCGATGTCAGTGGTACGAAGGTTTGGATGATGAATGAACTAGAACGAATTCTACCATTAGGTGTGTACTATACATCGACACATCCCATGGCAGGGAAGGAAATATCAGGATACAAAGCCAAAGATTACAGGATTTTTAAACAAGCAAATTACATCATCATCAAGGGTCAACGCAGTGGTTCAAACGATGAAACAATATTACGGAGAATTGCAAACGACCTTCATTTTGGTAAAATAACAGTAGTGGATGCTCAAACACACGATGAATTGATTGCGTTTACCTCACAGCTCACGCATGTACTCGCAGTCTCACTCATGCATGCGGATACCTTCAAAGAAACCAAAGAAGCAACTGGGGACTCGTTTCGCGATTTAACGAGAATTGCAAAAATCAATGAAGTGATGTGGAGTGAATTGTTTCTTGAAAACAAACAAGCACTCATCGATAAAATCAATCATTTCAAAGATGAACTCGATCATGTGAAGCACTTGATTGAATCAAGCGATAAGGAAGCACTTCAAACTTACCTCAAAATAGCCAAAGAAAAGAGGAAGACTTTTGATGTTCATTAAAATGCCGAATTATGAAATTGTGATTGAGACAGGTGGATTAAAGTCTCTTGGGAAATGGATTCGGGAAGTCTATACTTTACCCAATCTTTTTGTCGTGACCGATCAAAACGTGGATCAATTGTATCATCAAACTTTAATCGACGCTTTACCGGATTTTATTCTATCGTTTGTGGTGATTCAACCGGGTGAATTATCGAAATCGATGTCCACTTACCAAGAAGTTATTCATCAGTTGATTGAACTAGGGATGAAAAGAAATCACATGCTTGTTGCCTTTGGTGGTGGTGTCGTTGGTGATCTCACAGGATTTGTCGCATCAACGCTGTACCGTGGAGTTCCCTATATTCAAATACCGACAACACTTTTGGCACAAGTTGATAGCAGCATCGGCGGAAAAGTTGGAATTGATTTACCTCAAGGTAAAAATTTAATCGGGTCATTTTATGATCCTAAATTGGTGATGATTGATCCCCTTTTCCTATCAACCCTTGATCAAAGAGAATATCATAACGGTTTAGCTGAAATGATCAAAGTTGGGCTCATTGGAGATAAGCATTTATATCAGTATCTTTTAACCTATGACAAAGTGACAGAAAAAGAGATTGCTCAAGCGATTGCAGTTAAAAGAGATCTTGTTTTAATCGATCCTTATGATCAGAAAGAGCGAATGTTTTTAAACTTTGGTCATACATTTGGACATGCGATTGAAAAAAAACATCAGTATCAAACCTATAAACATGGCGAAGCCATCAGTTATGGGATGCTCATTGCACTTGAAATCGGTATAAGACTGGGTGAGACGAAACCAGAACTTTATGACGAAGTCAAAGAATTGTTCATCAGACTTGGGCTAGTCAAAGAACCCTTACTCAATCCTATACATTATGCAGATGCATTACAAATGGATAAAAAATATGGATCGGATGGCTTGAACTATATCATTGTGCCACGAGTTGGTGTCGCAAAAATCATTAAGTTGAAAGAAAGTGATTGGTCATGAACATCACCATCACCCCACATCCTCTCACTGGTTCAATAAAAGTCATCTCTTCAAAATCATTATCGCATCGATATGTGATAGCCTCAGGTCTGGCGCTGGGTAAGAGTATCATCACCAATGTGCTTGATTCTGATGATTTAAAGGCAACTCGAAATATCCTTTCACATTTAGGAGTCACTTTTGATGGGGATACCATTACTGGGAGTGGCGAACTCAAACTTAAGCAAAGTGAACTCGATTGTCAGGAATCAGGTTCAACCCTTCGGTTTATGATACCCATTGTGATGCTCCAAAAAGAGATGGCGACTTTTACAGGCAAAGGACGTTTGAAAGATCGTCCACTGGATGTCTATTTTGAGTTGTTTGATACGAAAAAGTTATATTATCATCGACCCGAACAAGGATATTTGCCACTCGATGTCCAAGGACCTTTAAAACCAGGTCATTATCGTTTAAAAGGTAATGTCAGTTCTCAATTTATTACAGGATTGCTTTATGCTTTACCCCTACTCAATAAAGACAGCATCATAGAACTCACGACACCACTTGAGTCAAAAGGATATGTGGATTTGACTTTAGATGTTCTTCAAGCCTTTGGTGTTCATATCCTATCCACACCCCCTTTTTACTCGATTAAAGGTGGACAAAAATATCGTCCTATCAAAGCATCGATTGAAGGAGATTACTCACAAGCAGCTTTCTTCATGGTTGCTGGATTGATTGGACAACCGATTGATCTCTTGGGTTTAAATCCAATCTCAAAACAAGGCGATATGAGTATCATTGATGTCATCAAAGAGATGAATGGTCATCTTTACTATGACCATATCAATCGTCATTATCACATCGAACCATCCCTCACCCATGGAACCACAATCTCTTTATCACAAATCCCTGATCTTGGTCCAATATTGATGGTTTTAGCAGCGTTATCCGAAGGAACCACAATATTCAAAGATTGTCAGCGTTTAAGAATCAAAGAATCTGATCGACTTGAAGCCATGCGGATGAATTTAACCCAACTCGGTGTACAAATGGAAGTTAAAGATGATGTTGCAACCATCAAAGGTCGATCTCATTTTATCGGTAATCAAACCCTTGATGCATTTGATGATCACAGAATTGCGATGGCAATGGCAATTGCTGCCATCCGTGCGGATGGGCCCATTACGATTCAAGGTGCTGAATCTATATCCAAATCATACCCAAATTTCTTTGACGATTATGTCAAATTAGGAGGAATCGTTCGTGAATCTTGATGAACTTAGAGCACAAATCGATCAAATTGATCTCTTAATGCAAGAATTATTCAAAAAGCGTATGGCAGTTTCCAAACAAATCGGGGTTTTAAAGAAAGAACTACATTTACCTGTTTTTGACCCCAAAAGAGAGCTTGAACTCCTCGAAAAGCGAAGAGCATCTTTTCATGATGAAGCTCTATGGCCATATTATGAATCGTTTTTAAAAGAAATCATCAGATTGTCAAAGGAGATTCAGTAATCATGGATAGATATGGTTTACTCGGTAAACAAATTGGTTATGCCAAGTCACCTAAGATTCATCTATATATGGCAAAAAAGCTAGGTTTAGACATCCGATATGATTTGTTCGATGTTGAAGAGAATGATATTCCAGCATTGATGAAGCTGATCCGAAATCAAACCATCAAGGGTATCAATGTCACCATTCCTTACAAACAGACAGTGATGAAATATGTCGATCAATTGACACCTAAAGCAAACCGTATCAAAGCTGTCAATACCATTTATTATAAAAATGGAAAATTGATCGGTGATAACACAGATTATGATGGATTTATGGGTCTTTTACTGAAACATCAAATCCAAGTGAAAGATAAAAATGTCTATTTGCTCGGAGCAGGTGGAGCAGCAAAAGCTGCCTATTGTGTACTGCAGGATTTAGGTGCACATGTCGTTGTGGTATCAAGACACACCAATGATTTAGACCCTCTATTCCAACATGTTACAAGTTTTCAAAAACTCAATCCTGATTTGGTTGATCTCTACGTTCAGGCTACCCCAATCGGTACATATCCAAATGTGACAGAATCCGTGATTGATGCATCATATGTAAAAAATCACAGTGTCATTGATTTAGTGTATAATCCCGAGGTGACTCAGATCATGAAGGATGCAAAAGTAGGGATTGGTGGGATTTACATGTTGCTCATCCAAGCACTGAAAAGTGAAGAAATCTGGTTTGAAATTAAACATGATATTACCAAGACCTTACTCGATGAATTGAAGGAGGTTGTTCGATAAATGAATACCTATGGTACTTTATTTAAAATCACATTGTATGGTGAATCACATCAACCTTCAATAGGTGTTGTCATTGATGGTATGCCAGCGGGCATTCCGATTGATTTTGACTTAATCAAAAGCGATATGAAGAAAAGACAACCCGGAGCTGTTGGCACAACACCTCGAAAAGAAGAAGATCATGTTGAAATCACTTCTGGAGTTTTCAATGGGAAATCAACCGGATCACCCATTCATTTATCCATTCTCAATCAAAACATCAGATCAGAAGATTATGATCATTTAAAAAAGCAACCGAGACCGGGTCATGCTGATTTTGTTTCAGAAGTGAAATATGGTGGTTTTCAAGACCATCGAGGTGGCGGCAGATTCTCAGGAAGACTCACAGCGGCTTTAGTGGCTGCAGGAGCCATTGCCAAAATGATCATACCCTTCAAATTATCCCATGAATTGAAATCAGTAGGCACCCTCAAAGATTTATCGAAGATGGATGAATACCTTGAAGAAATTGCTTTACAAGGCGATTCTGTGGGAGGTATCATCGAAGTTAAGGCAACCAACATGACGGTTGGACTCGGTGAACCTTTCTTCAATAAACTCGATGCAGAAATCGGAAAGATGATGCTATCAATTCCTGCTGTGAAAGGTGTAGATATTGGAACGGGATTTGAAGGTGCATCATGGCTGGGAAGTCAATTCAACGATGAAATCATCGATGAACAGGGCCATACGAAGACCAATCATAGTGGAGGGATTACAGGTGGGATTTCGAATGGCAATGATCTGATCATTCATGTGATGGTTAAGCCAACATCCTCCATTCGCAAGCCACAGGAAACCTATCATTTCGGTTCGCATGAACTTGAAACATTAGAGATTAAGGGTAGACATGATGTCTGCATCGCAAGAAGAGCAGGTATCGTCTTGGAAAATGTACTTGCCATTGTTTTAGCGGACCAATATTTAATGTATAAAGCGTATCGATAGTGATATGCTTTTTTAGTTCTATTTGACAGACTGCTCGAAATAGGGTATGATGATAGTACATATGAGCATTTACTCATATGAGGTGAAAAATGAAATATTGTGGATGCCAATCGAATCAAAATAAAGAGGACCTGACTAGAGAAGTGAAGACCCATGTCCCCAATCCAAAACAGATGGAAGACGTCAGTTCTCTCTTTAAGGCGTTGTCCGATAAAACTAGAATACGCATTCTTTTTGCTTTGAAAAAGCATGAACTTTGTGTTTGTGATATCTCAACCGTTTTAGAAATGACTCAATCAGCCATCTCTCATCAGCTTAAAATCTTAAGAGATCATGATCTCGTCAGAACAAGGAGAGAAGGTAAATCCATCTATTATCAACTAGCGGATGAACACATCCATTTGATTTTCAATCAAGCATTTGATCACGTCAGCGAGGACTCACATCATGAAGAAAACCTTTAAAATTCAAGATTTGGATTGTGCCAATTGCGCACTCAAAATTGAACGTCAATATTCAGCAATCGAAGGGGTAACCTTTGCCAAGGTCGATCTTGCCAAAGAGCGTATTTACCTTGAAGGAAATCTTGAAAAAGTTGATGTTTTGCAATTGAACAAAATTGCAAAATCTATTGAAAGTCAGGTTTCTGTTGTTGACTATGATCACGATGAGATCGCACATCACCACTCCATCATTGAACTCATCATCAACGGATTAGGTGTCAGTATACTGATTTCTAGTATTCTGATTGAATATCTGATATTTGGCTCAACAGGGCCAACATGGATGATTATTCTTTACATCCTATCCTATCTGCTCATCGGATACAAAGTAATCTATCGTGCCATCAAAAATATCATCAGTGGCTCATTTTTGGATGAACATTTCCTGATGACCATTGCAACCCTTGGAGCATTTGCCATTGCTGAACCCATTGAAGCCATCTCGGTAATGTTATTTTATAGAATAGGTGAATATCTACAATACCGGTCTGTCAGAAAATCAAGAAAAAGTATCAAAGCACTCATGGATATCAAACCTACAATTGCCCATTTGGTCATCCGTGATGGTGAAAAAGACATCGATCCAGAAATGCTACTTGAAGGTGATTGTATTGTTGTTAAGCCTGGTGAGAAAATACCCGTTGATGGACATATTCTCGAAGGTCAAACGACATTGGATATCAGACATCTCACAGGCGAATCTGTACCTAAAGATGTAAAAAAGAATGATGAAGTCATTTCGGGTTCCATCAACCTTTCCGGATTGATTAAAATCAGAGTTGATCATACGTATCAGAATTCAACAGTGTATCAAATCTTGCAATTCGTTGAATCCAACAGTGCTAAAAAAGCCAAGACTGAACAATTCATCACCCGATTTGCAAATATCTATACACCGATTGTTGTGGGATTGTCTCTCATTCTTGCGTTTCTTGTCCCACTTTTGATCTCTCTGATCGGCAGTAATTCATACATCGATCTTCTGCCTGTTTATATTCATCGCGCTTTAATATTCTTAGTCATCAGTTGTCCATGTGCACTCGTATTATCTGTTCCGTTATCCTTCTTTGCAGGGATAGGTGCATCATCTAAAAAAGGTATGCTCTTCAAAAGTGGTAGTGACTTAGAAATTCTAAACTCCATTGATCATTTTGTTTTTGATAAGACAGGAACGTTGACCAAAGGTGTTTTTGAAGTTTCAAGAATCATATCCACACAACAGGAACTCACACTTGAGATTGCTGCACATATCGAAAATTATTCCAACCATCCGATTGCGAAATCAATCGTCTCTGCCTACGGTAAAAAAATCGATCTTACAAAGATTAAAGATATCCAAGAGACTTTCGGTAAAGGTGTTGAAGGTTACTATCAGAACCGAAAAGTTTATGTGGGTAATCATTTGTGGATGGAAGAAAATCGCATTCTATATTCTAAAACCAATGAAGTGGGTACTATCATCTATGTCGCCATTGATCGTCAATGGATTGGCACAATCGTCATTAAGGACAGAATCAAGAAAACATCAAAAGTATTGATTGATTATTTAAAGAAGATGGGTAAAAAGACAACCCTGATTACTGGAGATCAATCCTCCGTCGGAGAAGAAGTCGCCACTGAACTCGGTATCGATCACCTCCATTCCAATTGTCTACCTCAGGATAAAGTCAAGATTGTAAAGGATCTGGCAAAGACTGAAAAAATTCTCTTTTTAGGTGATGGAATCAACGATGCTCCAGTGCTCACAGAAGCTACTCTAGGGGTAGCTATGGGAGGTATTGGGAGTGATGCAGCCATTGAAGCATCCGATGCAGTCATCATGAACGAGAACCCGGATACACTGATCCACGGCATCATGATCTCTAAAATGACCATGACCATTGTTGTTCAAAATATTGTGATGGCACTCGGTATTAAGATCATTGTGCTCATGCTTGGAACATTCGGGATAGCATCCTTATGGATGGCGATTTTTGCAGATGTCGGTGTTTCACTCCTTGCTGTGATGAATGCAATGCGTATCTTTAAAGATCGACATTAAGTCGGAAATCTATTTCCGGCTTTTTCTTTGCTATAATGGTGATAGGTGACATGATGGAATATAAATTAGACACCATTAAAGGTGTTGGACCGAGTATATTACGAATACTGAGAAATGAGGGCATATGGTCAACCTATGACTTAATTTTACGCGTGCCTAAATCGTACGAGACGTTTTCGATTACTTCACTCGATCAAGCACATCATCAAGAAGTCATCACCCTCTCGGGAGTCATCAGTTCTACTCCCAAACTCATTCGTAGTCCCAAGGCTGATCGCGTGGTATTTGATGTCAAACTGAATGAGGAAACTATTGAAGTTGTTGTCTTTGGCAGAGGGTACTATGTCAAGACATTATCCGTAGGTCTTGATGTTGTCATCAAAGGGACTTTTAATTTATATTTACGTAAAATCAATGCCTCCTCAATCGTGAAACGTGATTTAAGTATCCCGATCAAGCCAATTTATGGTATTGAAGGAATCTATGATCGAACGCTTTCAGGCATTATCCAAACCATTTTTGAATCCAATCAAGTCGATATTTTTGAAACGATTCCCAATCATTTGATTCAACAGTATCGATTGATGGATAGAAAAGAAGCATTCAAGATGCTTCATATGCCTCATGAAATGAAAGACATCTATACTGCAAAACGTAGATTCAAATATGAAGAAGCATTTTTTTTACAGCTCAAAATCATTGCCCATCAACCGAGTCAATTAAAAAGAGATCCCAAAAAATATCAGATTGATCAAGTCAGGGCATTGATTGAATCATTACCTTATGAACTGACCCAAGATCAGAAAGATGCTACCAATGATATCTTTAGAGATTTCAAAGGGGAGTATGCGAGTTATCGTCTCATCCAAGGGGATGTAGGTTCCGGTAAGACGCTCGTTTCATTGATTGCTTCCTATGCCATCATCACTGCAGGTGAGCAGGTAGCCTTCATGGCTCCTACAGAGTTATTGGCACAACAACACTATCAAGTCTTCAAGACACACTTAAAAGGTGTTAAAATCGCTTTATTGACGGGAAAAACGAAACAAAAGGATGAACTGAAGCTATCGATTAAAAAACATGAATATGATTTAATCATAGGTACGCATGCTTTGATTGAAAATGATGTCATCTTTGATCGTCTCGGTCTTGTGGTGATTGATGAGCAGCATAAATTTGGAGTGAGTACAAGAGAAGAACTGATTAAGAAATCTATGTCTAAAGATGTGCTTTATTTGACTGCAACTCCGATTCCAAGGACACTTGCTTCAATCATATTTGGTAACTCACAAGTGAGCATCATCCAATCAAAACCTAAAAATAGATTGAAAATTGATACAGTCTATCTTCAAAAAACGGAGATTAAGACACTTTATGATGCCATCAGAGAAACTGTATCCAGAAAAGAACATGTCTTTTTGGTAGTACCTGCCATCACATCAACCCAAGTCACGGATAACATTGAATCCGTCTATGAAGATATCAAATCTGCAATCCAAGCGCCAATATTCATTCTTCACGGTAAACTATCCGATGATGAGAAAAATCAAATGATGGAAAACTTCATGTATACTGCTGGAAGTATTCTCATTTCAACGACCATGATTGAACTTG
This sequence comes from Acholeplasmataceae bacterium, assembly GCA_024709245.1. Classification (GTDB taxonomy): domain Bacteria; phylum Bacillota_I; class Bacilli_A; order Acholeplasmatales; family Acholeplasmataceae; genus Peloplasma. Next base: position 11,502 of record JANJXB010000113.1, read on the forward strand.
GCATAGACATCCCAACAGCAACACTCATGGGCATCTATGCTGCTGAAAACTTTGGTCTTTCCCAACTTCATCAACTGAGAGGTCGAATCGGTAGAGGAAACTTGCATTCCACCTGTTATCTTGTCTCTGAGAAAAATGATATTGAACGGTTGCATTTATTATCCAATATCGATGATGGATTTAAACTCGCCGAATATGATTTGATTGAACGCGGACCTGGCGATTTTCTAGGTGCTGAACAAAGTGGATACCTTAAATTTAAGTTCTTAGATATTCTCAAAGATCATTCGATACTGATTGAAGCTCAGAAAAACGTCAAAGACATTTTAAAACGACCTGATTTCAAAACCAATTCAGTATTTAAATATTTGAATCGAACCATCACAGAGAAAGTGAATGTATGATATAATTATGAGTACGAAAGAAGGGATATCATGATCAAAATTGCAGTAGATGGCATGGGCGGCGACTACGCACCAGAACCGATTGTTAAAGGCACCATGATGGCGCTTGAAAAGTTTGATAATATTGAAATCACACTGTTCGGCGATGAAGCCAAAATGGCTCCTTTCTTAAAACAGCACCCAAGACTTCATGTGGTACATACCCCCCACTATTTATCCATGGCAGAAAAAGATCCAATTCATCAATACAGAACCAATAAGGAACTTTCCATGTTTATGGCGATGCAACATGTCAAAGATGGCTTATCGGATGCCGTTGTTTCAGCAGGTCCCACACAAGCATTGGTCGTTGGTGGCCATTTCATCATTCGCAGAATGCCTGAAATGAAGCGAGTTGCCATTGCCCCCATCATGCCTTCATATGATGGCAGAGGTCGTATCTTGCTTGATGCAGGTGCTAATGTGGATTTTAAACCCGAGCATTTATTAGATTTTGCTGTGTTCGCAACCATCATGGCTGAAAAAGTGTTAAAGAGAAATCAGCCCAAAATCGCTTTAATTAATATCGGAACTGAGGATAGTAAAGGTAGAGATTTTGATAAAGAAACATTTGCACTGTTCAAGAATTCACCGGATCTTAATTTCATTGGAAATATGGAACCTAAAGAAGTGATGACCACTGAAGCGGATATCATGATTTCTGATGGATTCACTGCCAATATTGTCATGAAGACCGTTGAAGGTACTGCAAAAGGTTTAGGACTCGTATTAAAGAGAGAAATCAAATCATCAATCTTCGCAATGATTGGTGCACTTTTCATGAGAAATGCCCTCAAACGTTTCAAGAAATCTTTAGACGCATCTGAAATCGGAGGAGCATTATTGATGGGATTTAATCAAGTCGTGATTAAAGCCCAAGGCTCATCGAAAGAAAAAGGATTTTTTAATGGTATTCGTCAAGCTAAAGAAATGGTTGAATCCAATGTGATTGGGCTTGTGACTGAAACACTCAAGAAAAAGGAAGAGATGAAAGCATGAAAGCATTATTAAACATGCTGAATCTTCCATATAAGGATGAATCTCTTTATGTCAAAGCGTTAACTCACGCATCATACGCTTATGAAAATCAAACAGAAAACAATGAAAAACTTGAGTTTCTAGGGGATGCAGTGATTGAACTGATGATGAGTGATTATCTTTATAAAGAAGATTTAGCAGATGAAGGAACAATGACCAAGCGTCGTGCACAGGCAGTCTGTGAAGAAGCTTTGGTTAAGTATGCAAATAAACTAGGATTAAGAGATCATATTTTACTCGGAAAAGGTGAACTTGTCAAAGGTGCAAACGATGCCATGGTCGCAGATGCATTTGAAGCGCTTTTTGGTGCTGTGTATCTCGATTTAGGATTCAAAACAGCTTTTGAGATGTTCAAGAAAATCATTGTTCCCCATTTAAACTTGGTTTGGAACATCAAAGATTTTAAGTCTACATTGCAGGAATATATTCAAAGTGGTGACAAGCGTAACATCAGTTACCACATCATTAAGGAAGTGGGACCTTCCCATGATAAGGAATTTGAAGCAGCTGTTCGTCTCGATAATGTCATCACACTTGGTGTAGGACGTGGAAAAACGAAAAAAGAGGCTGAACAGAATGCTGCGCATGATGCGCTGAAGAAGGGTAACTATGATCTTAAAGAGACTCTATGAAGAATACGATGTGTCGATAGAACGCATCTTAATCAAAGAGTATAAACGACTCAAACTATCCATGCAGGATGCTCATGTTCTTCTTGCACTTTTTTCAATCTATAAAAAGAGAAGAACGTTTACGCTTGCAGCGTTATCGAAGCGAATCGACTATACAGCAGACCAAATCGGGGCATCCGTTGAAACATTGATCAATCAAGGTTTCTTGATCATATCTTTGGAAAATAAAGAAGGAAAAGAGCGGGAAGTATTCGATTTAGATCAAACATTTAAGAAGATTGAAGATTTATTTGCCCAAGATGAACTGGATAAAGTCAAGCAGCAAACAGAAACAGAAGTAGCAACCACACTCCGCCTTTTTGAACAGGGCATGGGACGGCAATTGTTACCTTATGAACTCGAAACCGTGAGAAGATGGTATGAGGATCAAAAGTTCAGTCATGAAAAAATCATCAAAGCTATCACTTCAGCGGCAGATCGTGTGAGTGTAAAATATGTTGAAAAAGTATTGAATCAGAGCGTTCCTGAACCCATTGAAATCGATGAGGAAGTCGAGAATGTGCTTGATGAAATCTTTAAAAAAATAAAATGATGGATTCAAAACAAATTCTTGCTGTATTGGATCAGATGTTTCCAAATGCGCATGTCGAATTGGATCATCAAACTCATTTTGAATTACTGGTTGCTGTTGTCTTATCCGCTCAAACAACTGATGTCAGTGTCAACAAAGTAACACCGGGATTATTCAAAGCATATCCGACGCCACAGTTGATGATGCAAGCGGAAATTAAAGAGATTGAATCTCATATTCAGTCGATCGGATTATTTCGAAACAAAGCGAAACATCTCAAAATGCTCTCTCAAGAAATTGTTGAGAAGTATCATGGGTTCGTCCCTGGAACTCGAGAAGAACTTGAAGCGTTACCAGGTGTTGGCAGAAAAACTGCGAATGTAGTTTTAAGCAATGCATTTGGTATACCTGCACTTGCAGTCGATACTCATGTTGAAAGAGTTTCGAAGAGATTGGGGTTTGCAGATCCATCCGATGATGTCAAAACTGTTGAAATCAAATTGATGAAACTTTTTCCAGAAGACACCTGGACAAAACTCCATCACCAACTCATCTTTTTCGGAAGATATCATTGTCTTGCAAAACAACCCAAATGTGCACAATGTCCATTGTTTGACATGTGTACTTATCCTAAAAAGCATCAAAATCAGAGCATTTGATTGCTCTTTTTTTATTTTTCAAAAATTTTTTGATTTGAAGTGCATTCTTCTTTATAATCGTTACAGACAACGATGAAGGGGAAAAAACATGAATGTCAATATGCCGTTGATTCTAAAGTGGATCAAGAAGCGAAAAGAAATGAAATTATACGAAATGAAACCGATTGGTTCAGCAATCCGATTGAAACGAAAATCTATGAATATGACATTGGAAGAGGGGGCTGAAGGAATTTGCAGCATTTCTTACCTTTCCAAGATTGAGAACAACATGATTGAATTATCCGATCAGTTCGTCGATCAATTAATGGAAAGATTTCAAATGAAGCCACAGCCTGTGAATAATGATGAATTGTATCAATCCCATTTGAAACTCCTGATTAAAGCCATGATTCATGGTGAAATACCGACTTTGGATATCCTCAAAATGTATCAAAACCGAGAAGATCATCAATCCTATCTGATTGGATTTATCATGTATCATCTCACACACAAGACAGAACTTAGAAACCGTTCATTTGATCAATTGAAGATATTTATTCCCAACATGAGTCATCATGAACTTGCACTGACACTCATTATTTTAGGTAGATACTTTATATCGATTGAAAAATATCAAGATGCCGCAAGTATTACAGCCATGGCACCTGAAGATCCTTTACTAAGCATTGAACTTTCGATGTTACTTAAACATACTAAACTGATTGCTTCGATGAGGATGCATCGGTTCATTGATGTTGTTGATTCCATGAATCCATTCATGCAACAGGCGATGCATCTTCATTATTATCAAATGATGAGTGAAGTCAAGAAAGAGTACTATTGTTTATGTGCATTTTACGCAAATCCTCGTCACATGGATCAAACAATGCAAGCGATGTCTTCCATGAAAGATGATGAAAAAGACTACATCAACGCGCTTACACATTATGGAAATGCACTTTACCATGAAGTTTTACGATTTGCCTTACCTTATCTTACACATTCAGCAAACTTCATGATTCTATACTTAATCGCTTTAGATGAATTGGGTGAAGCGGCAAAACTAATTCAGACAATCGCTCATATGCCAGAGAAAATGGAATTGACCGATGGACTCAAAAGAGTTAGAACGCACCTTTATTACAAACATCACCCAGATCGACTCGAAACACTTTCGTATTTGAGAAGAGAGATTCTTGGAATTAAGTCATTACCGGATGATTACATCATTTCAGTCTTTCTCAAGAAAGATTCTACAAGTCTGTTCTCTAAGTATCAACATTATAAGGAATCTACACAGGTAACTGCTAAGTTTACACTTCATCACGATACATTGAAAATGTCACAAGTCAAACTGCTTACCGAAGACTAGATATCAAAATCTGGTCTTTTTTTACATTTCATTGGCATAATGATGCATAACACCTAATAAAATTGACTATTGGATTGGCTTTAAGTTATACTTATTATTGGCTAAGGAGGGAACACATCATGAGATTTATCAAATTATTTCGCTTGGCCAAGGGCTTCTTGTTACTCTTCATGGTTGCAGCATTTTTAACAGCTTTCCACCAGTGGACATACTCGAATGTTCCCCTGTTTACACAATTTTTATTAAAGACACTCCTTGCACAACCCGGCATCGGGGCAGGGATGGAACCCATTGGAAGTGTCAATCTACCGCAGTTTTTGATTGCGTTTTTTGAGATTGATGATGTCGTCATCAACATTATCATTCGTATTGCAGTATCTCTCATGATCTTGCAAGTGCTTCGCTTTACGCTCAGATTTTTTGAAATGTGGCTTAGAGGTGCCTTGCAAGAACGCATGGCTGAGAGCATGCGTGTCAAACTTTATGGGCACATCCAAGATTTGAACTATGAGTTCCATAACAAATCCGATAGTGGTGACCTAATTCAACGTGTGACATCCGACGTTGAAACCACCACAGGTTTTTTAACGGGTCGAATGCTCGATGCTGTGCATTTGCTTGCCACTTTGTTTTTTGGAGCCTATCAACTCATTCAGATTAATGCAACCATGGTTTGGATTACGTTTGCCATCATGCCTGTGATTGCAACCTCTTCAATCATCTACTTTGTGAAGATCGATAAGATTTTCATGAATATCGAAAAGACTGAATCGAATATGATGACAGTCGTTCAAGAAAACCTATCTGGATCTCGCGTCGTTAGAGCTTTTGCTAACGAAGCTTTTGAAATTGAAAAAATGGAAAAGAAGAATTCTGAATATCGCAATGCCCTCACCAGAGCGAATAAAATCATTGCTATCTATTGGGCTGTGATGGATTTTATTGGTATCAGCCAGTATTTAATCATCATTGCAGTCGGTGTGCGATTTGTTCAACTCGGCACCATGGATGCAGCAGGTGTTGCTGCATCGCTTGCATTGATTGGTATGCTCATATGGCCCATTAGAGGTTTAGGTAGAATCATCAATGATTTTGGTAAGGCACTGGTTGCTTCTGACCGTATCAATGAAATCCTGGATAAACCTAGTGAATATTTAAGCAACGGAACCTTGACACCCGATGTTAAGGGAGATATCGAATTTAAAGATGTTTCATTTAAGTTCTCGGATACCCAAGAACACTTACTCAAAAAGGTGAACTTTAAGATTAAAGCAGGTCAAACGGTTGCCATTATTGGTAGAACAGGTAGTGGTAAGTCTACCATCATCAATTTGCTTTTGAGAATGTATGATTATGCTGATGGTGATATCTTAATTGATGGCATACCTTTGAAAGACATTGAAAAGAAACACATCCGAAATCGGATTGGTGTCGTCCTTCAAGACCCATTCTTATATTCAAAAACGGTTTATGAAAACATCGCAATTGCACATAAAAATGCGGATAAAGACCGTGTTTATCGTGCTGCAGTGACTGCAGCACTTGAAAAAGACATCAAGACATTCAAACAAGGATATGAAACCATCGTTGGAGAAAAAGGAACGACATTATCCGGTGGACAGAAACAACGTGTCGCGATCGCGAGAGTCTTAGTCTCTGATAAACCTATCCTTATTTTTGACGATGCCTTATCTGCAGTTGACACCAAGACAGATATGATGATTCGTGAAGCATTGCTTCATAAAACCTATCAACATACCACCATCATCATTACCCATCGTATCACAACCGCCAAAGAAGCTGATCAAATCATTGTCCTCGATCAAGGTCAAATTGAAGCCATCGGCACTCATGATGTCCTTTCTAAAAAACAAGGGCTATACAAGAAACTTTGGGATATTCAGGGTAAACTCGAACACGAGTTTGAAACCATGCTGAAAGAAGGTGAATCCCATGCATGATGATTCTCAAGATATTGGATACAAAGTTCACCTAGGGACATGGAAGAAAATCATTAAGATTGTATTTCAATCACCCAAACGTGTCATCCTTCTCATTCTTTTTTCAGGAATCTTAGCCGTTTTGGACGGTATCATTCCACTTTTTAATCGTTATGCCATTGACACTTTCTTTATTGCTGGTGATTATTCAACCTGGCCACAGTATATCATTGCCAATTTAGGACTTGCTGCAGGGTTCGCTCTTTCGGTCTGGGGTTTCATCTATCAGGCTGGCATCATTGAAGCACAAACAAGTTATGAATTGAGAAGACAAGCATTCAAAAACTTACAACGATTATCATTTTCTTATTTTGACCAGACACCTCAAGGATGGATCATGGCACGCATGACATCCGATGCGAGAAGATTATCATTGATTATTTCTTGGGGAATTGTCGATTTCGTATGGGCAACACTCTCGATGATTGTCATCATGATTGTCCTCTATTCAACATTCCCAGCTCTTGCACTTATTGTGACCATCATTGTTCCCATCATGTTACTCGTCGCATGGGTATTCAAAAATATCATGCTCAAGCAATATCGAGAAGCTAGAAAGCACAACTCACAATTGACAGCACAATACAATGAAGGATTCCAAGGAGCAAAAACAACCAAGAGTTTATCCATCGAAGATTCGAACTACGATGAATTTAAAGATACTGCATTCAAACTCAAGCGTGCAAGCATCAAAGCAGTCATTACTTCAGCAGTTTTCTCATCTGTGATCTTAGTACTTGCTTATTTAGGTGTGACACTCACCATGTATCAAGGCTCTCTCTATGTTCTAGAAACGGTGATTACTGTCGGAACACTTGCCATGTTCATCAACTATACTGTCAATTTCTTTGAACCCATCATGGCGATTTCTAGAATCATATCCGATTTCCAAAATGCACAAGCATCAGCTGAACGTATCGTTGGTTTGATTGAGACACAATCAAATCTTGTCGATACCAAAGAAGTTGAAGATCAGTATGGTACGTTATTTGTGGATCGGAAAGAGAATTGGGAAGAATTGAAGGGTGATGTCGAGTTTAAAGATGTAACCTTCTTCTATAATGATAATGAAGTCATTTTAGATCATTTCAATTTGAAGGTTAAAGCTGGAAGTAGTGTGGCACTTGTCGGGCATACAGGATCGGGTAAAACAACACTCGTGAATCTACTTGCTCGCTTTTATGAACCCAAATCAGGTTCGATTCTCATTGACGGTAAAGACTATAGGGAAAGAAGTATTCACTGGTTGCATAAGAGATTAGGATATGTGCTCCAGTCACCTCATTTGTTTTCAACCACAATCATGGAAAACATACGGTATGGAAAATTGGATGCAACAGATCAAGAAGTGATCTATGCAGCCGAAATGGTGGGTGTCAATCGATTTGTTGATGGACTCGAAAAGAAATATGAAACGTTCGTTGGTGAAGGTGGAAATATGCTTTCTGTGGGACAGAAACAGTTGATTTCATTCGCACGTGCCGTTTTAGCAAATCCAAGAATTCTCATTTTGGATGAAGCAACTTCATCCATTGACTCAGAATCTGAAGAAATCATTCAGCATGCAACAGAACTGTTGTTATCGGATCGCACTAGTTTCATTGTGGCACACCGATTATCAACGATTGTAAATGCAGATTTGATCGTGATGCTTGATATGGGTAAAATCATTGAGATGGGGTCACATGAAGAATTGCTTCAATTGCGTGGCGCATACTTTGAATTATACCGTAATCAATTCTTTAAAGAAAAAGGCTTGGAACTCGAACAAAAACTATAATCTAGTAAAAGGATATGAATCTCCCTATCATAGGATAGAGGTGAAATCATGTCCTTTTTATTATCGATGGTTGCTGTGATGACCATGATGAATACTGAAATTCGTTGGAAAAACGATGTTTTGTTCATGTCCTTGGGAGACAATGTTGATGACTACCGGTTTTTACCTGAAGCCTCATTATGGATCAATGGCATTATTGTGAATGATCCGTTGATGTATTATGAACGGAATGGAGTGGATCGTACATTCATTTCGACAGTCAATACGGCAGTGGTAAGAAGTTATACCTTACAATATAGAGTGCATTTTCCAACGTACAATGTTTCATCCAATAAATCAATTATCTTCCATGTCGAAGACAATATTGCTCCATTGATTACAAAAAGTCCTTATTTTCGAATTCCTTTATCTTCGAAATTG
>JANJXB010000117.1 GCA_024709245.1 Acholeplasmataceae bacterium
ACAACCAAACAAAAAGGTCACACAACACCCGAAAAGATGCGAATTCAGTTTGAAGAATCACTTGCAAAGCTTAAAACCGACTATGTCGATTTGTATTTGATTCACTGGCCAAATCATGATCGGAAAATCAATCAGGCCACATGGGCTTTCTTTGAAACACTTTATCATGAAGGCAAGGTGCGTGCCATTGGGGTATCCAACTTTCAGAAACATCACATCCTAGATCTTTATGAAACCGCGAAAATCAAACCCATGGTCAACCAAGTAGAACTCCATCCTGGTCTATCTCAAGTTCCTTTGCAACAGTTTTTAACGTCACAGGGGATTGCCCTTGAATCCTATGGTCCTTTCATGAAAGGTGGCATCTTTGAAGGCATCTATTCAGAAGGTCTATCCAAGATTGCTGAAGCCCATCAATGTTCGATTCCACAAGTGGTCATTGCTTGGGGACTCTCTCGAAACATCATCATGATTCCAAAATCCGTGACACCCGCACGTATCGAAGAAAATTATCAAGCGCAGTTCATCACGCTGACAGAGACAGAAAAGAAAACGATTGATGAATTGAACCGTGGAAAACGTGTTTACACCGATCCAGACAACAGTCCATGGGGTCCATACCAACCCTAGTCCCGTTTTGGGACTTTTTTTATTGTTTTTATAAAAGAATGGGTATATAATAAAAGTAACTTATGGGACCCTTAGGGCCTGAAAAGGAGAAAAGAAATGAAACGTAACCCGATTAGAGATTTGACTTTAACTTCAGTTTTCGCAGCGATCATCTTAGTGATGACCTTTGTGCCGCAACTAGGATTCATTACCCTAGGCATCACAGAACTCACTTTGATTCATATCCCTGTTCTGATTGGAGTTTTTTTGTTGCCCAAGCGTTATGCATTTGTCTTGGGATTTGTGTTTGGATTAGGATCACTCTTAAGAGCACTTCAAATCAATGCAGGGATTGCCATTGCATTCACCAATCCTCTGGTTTCAATCTTGCCGAGACTCTTATTTGTTCTGGTATCGATTTACCTTTACAAAGGCATTACAGCACTGGAAGGTAAATTCAAGAAGAGCGATGTCGCAATATTCAGTTTTGTTGCCTTAGTGACGATTGTCGGAGTCTTTTATTCATCCTCTGCGATTGCAGATTTCGCAGGTTGGAATAAATCAACTTTAAATTTCATCGCGCTCTTACTCTCAACCGTCTTAATTTCACTCTACTATGCATTCATCGCAGGAAAGAAGAAAGAAAACATTCTCTATCCTTCGGTATTGCTCTTAAGCTCACTCATGCATACCATCATTGTCTTAACAGCAATCTTAATCTTCTCCAGACAGCTTTTAGTGGACTTATTGCTCACTGAAAATGTGGTTGGTGTCTTGGTTGCCATTGCAGCAACCAATGGACTCGTGGAAGCATTCTTGGCTGCAGTTGTCGGTACACCCATCATCCTCGCACTCAAACAGGTTCAAGAAAAATATTGATTGGAGAATAACATAGCCATGATTTTGCTCTTTGATGTCGGTAATACCAATATTTCAATCGGAATCTCAGATGGACAGAAAATTCTAGTCACTTACCGTCTGAATACAGAAGTTCAGAAAACAGCAGATGAGTATTATATTCAAATCAAAAGCTTGATTGATGTCAAGTCGATTGATGAGATTGCGATTTCATCGGTTGTACCCAGAATCACAGAACGGTTAAAAGACATTTCCGATCGTTTTTTTGGCATCAAAGATCCACTCATTGTCGGTCCTGGCGTCAAAACTGGACTGAATGTGAAAACCGATAACCCCAGAGAAGTCGGCGCTGACATCATCTGTGATGCTGTGGGCGTTGAGCAGATGAATCATCCTGTGCTCGTGGTTGATTTAGGGACGGCGAACAAATATATCTATGTCAAGAATAAAACCATTTTAGGTGTCATCATTACTCCAGGTGTCAACATTTCGATCAAAGCGCTCGTGGGTAACACGGCTCTCTTACCGGATATCGATATTGAAGTTCCTAAAAAAGTTCTGGGGACCAATACGATTGCTTGTATGCAAAGTGGCGTCACCTATGGTGTCGCTGCACAAGTGGATGGCTTGATTGAACGGATCAAAGATGAAGTCAAAGAGTCCTTTGATGTCATTTTAACCGGTGGATTATCTTCGACGATTGCACCTTTATGTAAGTATCCACTTTCCAGAGATCCTGACTTGGTTCTCAAAGGACTCTTGGCAATTCGATCTAAAAATGAACAATTACGGAAATAACCAGGAATATTCTGGTTATTTTTTTATGATTTTTCGATATAATGGAAACAGGTGATCAGATGAACTATATGGAAAAATACGCGTTTTGGAAAAGCCAAGCGCAACTCGACAAAGAACTGAAAAACGAACTCGATCAATTAACCGAAAGTGAAATCAAGGAAGTCTTCTTTTCAGACATCACTTTTGGCACAGGGGGTCTTCGAGGACTCATGGGTGTTGGTACCAACCGGATCAACATTTATGTGATTCGAAAAGCGACCTTAGGTTTTGCACGTTATATCTTAAAAAATAAGATACCCGGTGGGGTTGCCATCAGTTATGACAACAGAAAGCACTCAAAAACATTTGCTGATGAATCCGCAAAAGTCCTCGCTGCGTGTGGCATAAAATCATATGTGTTTGAATCATTAAGACCGACTCCGATGCTGTCATTTGCAGTCAGACACTTCCAGTGTGCCGGGGGTATCATGATTACGGCATCCCACAATCCAAAGGCTTACAACGGATACAAGGCGTATGACAAGACGGGTGCACAATTGAACATCGAAGATGCTGAAGCGGTCATCGCTGAAATCAATGCCATCGATAATCCTTTTGAGATTAAGACAGTAGAAAATGACTTGATTGAAAATATTACGCGCGATTTTGATGAGATTTATCTATCAAAGGTCTCAAAAATCGCATTAAATCATGAAACAAAGAAAGTGAAGATTGTCTATTCTCCTTTACACGGTACAGGTGGAGAAATCATCCCAGCTTTCTTAAAGAAACATGGATATGATGTTGTTCCTTATGAACCTCAAATGAAGGTGGATCCCAGTTTTTCAAAAACTCAGTCATCCAATCCAGAAGAAGCAATCGCCTATGAGCACACTCTGACTTTTGCAAAAACCATCGATGCCGATCTCATCATGGTCACTGACCCTGATGCCGATCGACTTGGCATTGCAGTCAAACATGATGGTGAATACAAACTCCTATCTGGCAATCAGACCGCAGCCATCGAACTTTTCTATATTTTGAATGAACTTCAAAAATCGAAGAAATTACCTAAAAATGGATTTGTTTACACGACCAATGTGACCACGGATTTGATTTCCGTCATCGCAAAATCGTTTCAAATCAAAGTGGTTACGACATTGACAGGATTTAAGTTCATCGGAGAGCAGGCCGAAAAGAATCAGAAGATTGGACCTTATCTCTTTGGTTGTGAAGAATCGTATGGTTCGCTGATTTCTGATTTCGTCAGAGATAAAGATGCCGTACAGGCAGTCTTCATGCTTGCTGAAATTGCCAATCATTATAAACTCAAAGGTTTGACGTTGGTTGATGCACTAGAATCCATCTACAAAACCTATGGCTATTATTACGAATACACGAAAAACATAACCCTTCCAGGACTCTCGGGACTCGAGAAGATTGGATTGATCATGGATCATTTCAGAGCCCATCCTCCCGTCATCGAAGGACGGAAGCTCATTCAATTTGATGACATCATCCATCAAATGACCTATGTTGGAAATCGGAAGAAGCCACTCGATCTTCCCAAATCCAATGTGTTAAAGTATCATTATGAAGGGGAAACTTGGATTACCTTTAGACCCTCAGGAACAGAACCTAAAATTAAGATTTATTTTGGAACGAAAGCAACTTCCATGGCTGAGGCTATGGCGTTTGTTGAACACTTGTCTTTAACAATTTCTCAAGAAATTGAAAGACTCTAGGAGGCATCATGAGTACATTACGTAGAAATCAATACGCCAAAAACATCGAATCACACACCTTATCACTCTTTTTCTCTGGCAAATCACTCCAAAAATCAGGAGATCAGCATTTTCCTTTTTCAGTGAATCGTAATTTCTACTATCTGACTGGAATTCTTCAGGAAAATGTGATTTTGTTGATCGCTAAAGGTGAGACGAATGTAGAATCCTATCTATTTTTAGAAGAAATTGATCCTGTGAAGGCACTATGGGATGGCGCAGGACTCACATTTGAAGAAGCAGCCAAGACTTCTGAAATCGATGTTAAAAATGTCAGAGATATCAAGACACTCGATTTATTC
>JANJXB010000118.1 GCA_024709245.1 Acholeplasmataceae bacterium
CTCAAGAATAAATCACAAGAAGAACAGAAATCAGCCCTTGATTTCTGTTTTTTTGTAAATTTCATCTCTTTTTGATCAAAAAGCATCCAAACAAATTGACAAAATGTCCGAATGGGGTAAAATATTCTTAATTACATTAAAGAAAGAGGAATAAGATCATGAAGCGCATATTCAAGCAAAGTCTTTACATGGTTGCTGTTTTATTCATCCTCCTATTGGCTGCGTGTCAAGAAACACCGACACCTACACCTGTTGATGAGACAGCACCTGTTCTATCCGGATTTGCAAATATTGATTACACCATTGGTGATCCTGCACCTGATTACGCATCAGGCGTAACAGCAACCGATGATGTTGATGGCAATCTTACGTCATCAATTATCATCGATTCATCTGCAGTTAATTTGACAACTGCGGGTTCCTACACGGTGACGTATACAGTGACCGATGCTGCAGGAAACACTAAAGTTGAAAGTATTACGGTTGTTGTTGCAGAACGTGTTTATACAGCACTCGAAAAAGCAACGATGGATCTCGATGCATTCACTTGGCAACCTGGACAAACCTTACCGACTTCAGGTGCAATGGGTTCTGTACTTACCTATGAATCCAGCGACAAGAATTATCTGACTGCCAAAGGATATCCACTGAGACCCGGTGTGAATCAAGATCCTGTTACCGTCACGATGACTGTCACATCAAAAAATGGTACAGCAACGGTTGTCAGAGGATTCGATTATGTTTTAGAACCCCTTGAAGAAGGAGAAGTTACTAGCCAAGTACTCCTACCTTTCTCATCTACCTCTGAAGAATACATTGTTGCATCTGTTGATGATGTTCCAATCTATTTCGTCAATGATGGCAAAGTACCTTATATTGATGTCGAAACTTTCGTCAAATTACTAGAAGGTGCAATTGATACCACCATCATCGAGTTTGTTTACGCAGAAGACATTTTAACCATTACGTATTCTGTTGAGTATGAGGATTTTGATCAACAACTCTACACTGAAAACTATGAAATGGTCATTGATTTTACTGCAAACACCGTTACAGTCAATACCTTTGATTTCTTCGAATCTTATGTCAAATCGACAGAAAGTGATTTCGGAGATGGTTTAGTGTATGTCGATGCCTATTTTGTTGACTCAGAAAGTGTTGTCCTCGATTTGGATAAATATCGTTTTGATCTGATCATCGATGAAACATATGGTGAATACTTGATGCCTTTCCATATCGCAAATCTCATTTTTGCTGGTGGCGTCTATTATGACATCTACTACAATGTTGATGAATTGATTGGATTTGATACATTCTCAAGAGATGATGAGGACCTTCAAACACAACTCAGAACCAGTTCAGTCAATGGAACTGCAACTCCTCAGGATGTCAAAGAAGCCAATTATCATTTCTTAGCGTTTACGTTTGATTATTTCTACGGACTTAAGAAAGACAAAGAAGTTGTCACCTACTATGATGTTCTTCAACAATACGCTGATGACATGCTTTCGAGAACTACAACCATTCTTCATGACAAACTCTTTGAATTCTCGAATAAGGTTGATGACCTGCATACATGGTTCAACATGCCAGGCTATTATGCATCACTCACGTATGAGAAATATTTGACAGCTGTTACCCAACTTGGACCAACTGCAAGATTACTTTATACGGGTGAATTTGGAATCACCAACATCCGCAGTTTGATTACTACGAAATTTGGAAGTGTTGATTTCTTACCTGATTCACGTCTCATCGACAATGATAAGACAGTCATCATTTACCTCACAGGTTTTACCATTGATACTCCGGATGAAGTGAAAGCAATTTTAGATGCGCTTCCCTCAACGGTTGAAAATGTTGTCATCGACTTGACGTATAACACCGGTGGTAACTTAGGTGCAGTCTTAAGAATTTATGGTTACATGACCGAACAAAGTTTTACCTATCACTCTCAAAATCCAGCAGATGGATCCGCATCAACATATTTCATCGAAAGTGAATATGTTGCATATGACTATAACTGGTTCGTTCAGACGTCAGGTGTAACATTCAGTGCTGCTAACCTGTTTGCATCGATTGCCAAAGAAACGGGTATCGCGACTGTGATTGGTCAAAAGTCATCCGGTGGTGCATCTTCAATTGGCACGATTGTATTACCCAACGGCACGATGTTCATGATTTCGACAAACAATGTTTTATCAACTCGTATTGGTGATGAAGTCTCAGGTTATACGTATTTATCGATTGAAAAAGGGATAACACCGGATTATCTGATTGCAACACTCTATGATGATGCATTACTGATTTCTACCATCGCACAAGTTTTGCAAGACCAGGCTCAAGAATGATTTTCTAGATGAATATCTAGGGAACAGAATAGATCAAACTACCCATTGGGTGGTCATTGATTTCAATCGATTTGTCCTTCTTATAATTTGACTAAAAAACATGGATTTTTTCATAAAATCAGTCAATAAATGCACATTTGGATACGTTTTCATACATAAAACGACACTTAATATTGACTGTTTGACAAAAATATAGTAAACTTGCTTTAAACCATATTATAAATATGAAAAGGAGAAGAAAGAATGAAAAAGTTATTGACGATTTTATTGCTCTTGGCTGGTCTGTTCTCCATCGCAGCTTGCGTTGAAGAAACACCTGAACCAACCCCAGAAGCAGCTGCTCCAGTCCTTGCGGGTATTCAAAATTCCCAAATCGAAGTGGGCGATGCTTTTGATCCAAGAGCAGGCATTACTGCTTCAGACGAAGTAGACGGTAATCTTACCTCTGCAATCGTCGTCACAGGTACAGTAAACACAGAAGTTGCAGGTACATACACATTAACATATTCAGTAACCAACGCTGCTGGTAAGACCACTACGGTCACCAGAACTGTCACAGTTGTTGTTGGCGAACTCGAAGCTGTTCTTGCAAATGGTACATTCGACTACAAGTTTGCGTCCACAGAACTCAGACATACATTCTTCGCAGCTGCTGAAAAGTATCTGCTGAACAATCTGTATGGCGGCATTCCAGCATTTGCGAACTCAGGTTTCAACCTATACAGTTCCAGACTCCAGTTACCAGTTGAACAATTTGTTCCAGTAATGGGTTGGGGTACTGCATATGCAACCATGACTGCAGATGACTCAACAGTTATTATGGATAACGGTCAATTAGGTCAAGTTGGCAAGTACACTTATCGTGGTGCACTTTCTACTAACCCAGTCACATTGAACCAATGGTTATACAATGACTCCGTATCCGCTGACGCAATCAGCCCATTCCTTGACACTCTGTATAGCTTTGAATTCAACGAAGACAAGACAGGTTATGTCGTTCTTCCATCAATGGCATCCGGTTCTCCAATTCCTGTTGAACCCGAAACTCTTGATAGTGGTAAAGTTGTATCAGACGTTTGGAGAATTCCAATCAAGACTGGTTTAACTTGGAGCTATCATCCAGAAACAGTAACTACTGGTTTCCCAGCAGGTCATGAAGTCATCGATGCTAACGACTTTGTTAACACTTATAAATTAGCACTCGACAATGGTTGGTTCAGAGCGATCTCCGGTGGTGGTCACTTCTGGGCATCTACATCTCCAGTTAAAGGCGCACAAGCTTACCGTGATGCTGTCGTTGCTGGTACAGGTGCTGATTGGGACTCTGTTGGTATCAAGTTAGTTGACAACAACACTATTGAATTCCAATTCGATGCTAACCTTTCCGACTGGAATATCAGATACTGGCTATCTTCATTCGTTATGACTCCAATCAACTTGGATCTCTATGCACAACAAGGTGTAGCTTATGGTACAACTCCACAAACTACTGCTTACCATGGATTCTATGTCTTGGATTATTTCGAAAGAGACAAAGTATTAAGATACTCTAAGAGTACAACATTCCATGATCAAGACAAGTATTTCTATACTGGTCAAACTTATTCAATCATCACTGACGCAGCAATCAGATTCCAAGAATTCGTTGCGAATAAACTTGAAGCAGCTACAGTTCCAACTGAAAGATATGACTCCTTCAAGAATCACCCAGGTCTGAAACAGGTTCCAGGTGCTACAACATTCAGAATCATGATTAACGGTCTTGGAACTCCAGAAGCTCAGGAAGCACAATTCCCAGGCTCCGGCTATATCCCAGAACCACTGCTTGCTAACCAAAACTTTAAGAAGGCTATGTACTTTGCAATTGACAGAGAAAAACTGGCTACTGAAGTACTCAAGACTTCACAGACTCAACAGTTCTTATTCACTCAAGCTTATCTCGTTGACCCAGAACTTGGTATCGCATTCCGTGATACTCCACAAGGTCAAGCTGTAGGCGAAGGTCTATCTGTTGAAACAAACGGCTTCAACTTCGACGCAGCTGTTGCATTCTACAAGGCTGGTATCGCTGAACTCGTTGCTGATGGCGTTTACACTCCAGGTACTGCTGCAACTCCACTTGTCATTGAAGTTAAGCTGTTCATCTTCACTGGCTCTGCAGCACAAGTATTATTTGGTGACTATATCAAGGCTGCTTTCGAAGCTGCATTCAAAGATGATGTCAACCACATCAACGTACAAATCACTGTAGAAGCTAAAGCATTCCCAGGCATCTACTATGACTTCATGATGACAGGTCTGTTTGATCTCTCTATCGGTGGTATCTCAGGTTCTACATTGGACGCTGCTGGCTTCCTCGATGTATTCTCCTCTGACAACCGTGGTGGATTCACACTCAACTGGGGTATTGATACTACAGTTGCTGAAATCGAAGTCCTTTATACAAACAATGATGGCGAACTCGTTAAGGAAATTTGGTCATTTGACGCAATCGTTTCCGCATTAAATGGCGAAGTCGTCGTTGTTGATGGTCGCGAAGTTCTTCCAGAATAAACCCTGATAAGAACCACAAAACAACAAAATCTAACAAGACAGCAAACCATCCTACCTTCGAGTTGGATGGTTTGCATGTTGTTTTTTTTCATCCAAGAAATACTGTTGAGAGACGTATGGATTATGGACTGGGGAATCCTTTTGCAATGATCTGATCATTACAGACCGAATATTCGACATGTTCATATTTTTTTTCTCTATAAAAATCCGGTATTAAAACAAGTTTTAAGGTTGTTTTTTTCAAATCGAACATAATCTTGCTGATTCATGACTCAAATATACATTTTCAAATGTCGTTTGTTTGATGAATTAGCAAGAATTAGATAGACTGCACCTATGATCAACTTTTATGTCTTGCAATACATTTATAGAAAGTAGGCGAAATACATGCTAAGATACATCATCGTAAGAACCATATGGATCTTCATTATTCTTGCAACTATTTTATCGCTCAACTTCGTATTACTGAAACTGGCTCCTGATTATCCGCCAACCACAAAGGATGACAGAGATGTTTACTATGCCAGACAGGTTGTTGACGGTTACATGGTTGCCAAACTCTACACGGATCCTGAATTCATTTCATTTTATCGTTCAGAGGATTATGAAGAGTGTTATAAATGTTATTCAGTCGACGAAGGTTTCCAAATTCGTCGTTTCGAACCGATTCCAGTTTCACTCCAATACTTCAGATGGGTCAGAAATATCGTCGTTGACTTCAACTGGGGTCTTTCTACACGCGTTCAAGTCAATGTTCCAGTCTTTGAATTGCTTTCAGCGAGAATTCCAATCACTTTAAGATTGAATCTGATTGCACTCATCTTCTATATCCCCATCGGATTTACTCTGGGCATCATTGCAGCGCTAAAGAACAACAGCTTCACAGATAATGCCATTTCATTTGGAGTCATGGTGTTTATTTCAATTCCAGGCTTCGTCATTATGACCATCCTTGTCATGGTCTTCGGATACATGCTGGAATGGTTACCTTCTCAGTTCCCGGCATCCGATGTCGTGGGCGGTGGTATGCAACTCAAAGGTTTAGTACTTCCTGTACTGGGTCTTTCATTTGGTGCCATTGCCGGTTTAACCAGAACAACGAGAGCTGAACTTAGAGAAGTATTGACATCTGAGTTCGTTTTACTTGCACGTACGAAAGGTTTGACGAGAACTCAAGCCGTCATTCGTCACGCCATGAGAAATTCCATGGTTCCATTGGTTCCTGGTATCATTGGATCATTCGTTGGTCTTTTATCAGGTTCGGTTGTTATTGAATTGATTTACAGTATTCCAGGCACTGGACGTGTTTTCCTGCAAGCCATGACGCAGGGTTCTTATGATTATAATCTCATTTTAGGGATTACTGCTTTCTACACCATCATTGGATTATTTGCCGTATTACTTGTTGACTTATCCTATGGTATCGTAGATCCACGCATCAGAATGGGGGCTAGACGATGACTGACAAACAACAAGAAAAGTTATCCAAAGATAATTTTCAATTCGTCCAACGCGATGATAAAATTTATGACAAGCGTTTCGAAACGAAGCCCATTGGCTATTTTAAGGATGCAATGATTCGTTTTGGTAAAAATAGAACGAATGTGATCGCATCTGTCATTCTGTTTTTGATGATTTTCTTATCCATATTGGTACCCATCATTACGACAAAAAACTATCTCATCCTTGAAGAACAACTTGCTTTCTTACCACCGAGAGTACCAGGACTTGAGAAGATTGGATTCATGGATGGAACCAAGAAGTTTGAAGCTCAGACGGTTGATTTATCAACCATTGATCCTGAAACAGGGATTGGTCTTCCGATAGGTTTCAATTCGAAATACATCATCATGTCAACACTCAAGAATTACGATGTAGAGTGCACATACAAGGACATCAACTGCTTGGGTGGAGAAAACCAATTGGTCATCGACCGGAATTCAACCCAAACTGCCATCCGTTCTGTCAATGAGTTTTTAATCATTGAATCTCAAAATCCAACGTTTGAAATTGATGTTTTTTCAATGTCAGAAGGCAACAATGAAGTCGTTGAAATTCTCTATGAAACAACACCGACTGTATTTGAACTTGTTAAAACCATTACTGAAGCTGGAAAACACACTTTCAATGTCTTTGATGAAACAACATTGACTGGTTTTGCATCAGGTAAATTGATGATTCGTATCCGTAGTGATGTATCCCAAAGCAGTGTGACAGTCAAGAGTATTGCACTTTATAACAATGGTTCAACTACTCCGACCATCATTGATGAAGGTTATAACTTATCCTTATACACCTTGGTTGCTGCTCAAGGTGGTGGACGCTATGTCAGACAAAATGGTGTCCTCACACTGGCAGATTTCAAATTTGATTCTTATGGCGCAGTCTTTGATGATCGCCTCATCACAGCAATGCCAGCATCCGAATACAATGCAATTCTAGCCAATAATCCAGAATGTGTATCAACTCCTGATCCAGAAAATGCACAAGGATGGTTATTCCCTGAAGGATGCCCAATCGTTAAGGTTTTACGTCAGAATTCCGGTACTGCAGGTCCAGATGGAACCATTTTCTACAGTTATCGCTTAATCGTCGACTATGCAAGATACATGGGTTATGAAGAAATTCCTTATTTCTATTTCGGTACCACAGGTTCTGGTAAAGATTTATTCTCCCTCACTTGGGTTGCTCTTAGAACTTCATTACTCATCGGTTTCATCGTCGCATTCATTAACATTACCGTGGGTGTTGTCTATGGATCTGTCTCAGGTTACTACGGTGGAGTCACCGACTTAATCATGGAACGTTTCAGTGAAGTCGTTGGACGTATTCCATGGCTCGTCACCTTGAGTATTTTCGTAGCTTTAATCGGACCCGGTTTCTGGACATTGATTTTAATCTTAATTGTCTCGGGTTGGATTGGTGTTGCATCAGTCACCAGAACACAATTCTACCGATATAAAGGTAGAGAATATGTCTTGGCTTCTCGCGTACTCGGTGCGAAAGATGGCCGTCTCATTTTCAGACATATCTTACCCAATGGCATTGGAACGATCATTACAGCAAGCGTTTTGATGATTCCAGGGGTTATCTTCGCTGAATCCACCATTTCTTAGTTAGGCTATGGTATTGGCGAAGGTCAAAGTTTCTCATTCCTCGGTTTATTCACACTGTCCGGTTCTTCACTCGGTGTTCTACTCAATAACAGCCGTTCTGAATTACTTGATAAACCCTATTTGACAGTGTTCCCTGCGGTCATTATTTCTATCTTGATGATCACATTTAATATGTTTGGTAATGCACTTCGTGATGCATTCAATCCATCGTTGAGGGGGTCAGAATAATGGCTAATGTCAAATTGTCCGTTAAGGACCTAACCATATCATTTAGAACCGGCCAAGGCATGGTTCGTGCTGTCCGCAGCATCTCTTTCGACGTTTATGAAGGAGAAACCCTTGCCATCGTAGGTGAGTCAGGCTCCGGCAAATCCGTTACATCCCGTGCGATCATGGGTATTCTTGCGGGTAATGCAGTGATTGATAAGGGCAGCATCATGTATGAAGGACAAGATTTAGTTCAGATTCCAGAAGATGAATTCCATAAGATTCGTGGTAAGAAGATTGGTATGATTTTCCAAGACCCACTCTCCAGTTTGAATCCCATCATGCGTATCGGTAAACAAATTACTGAAAGTATGATCATTAATGGTAAGAGACTCAAGAATCAATATAAAGAATTAATTCATCCTGAGAAGACTGCAGTTGTCAATATCAAGAAAAATCAACAAAAGAATTTAAAACAGTTGAATCGTGAAGTCGAAGAGATTAAGCTTTCAGAAAACATTGATCGTGAAAAAATAGCACGACTCAAGGCTGAATACAGACAGAAGCAACGCGCTTTATCTGTTCAATTGCCTGCATTGAAGAAAGCATTGAATGCTCAGAAAAAAGTTGCACGAGCAATCATCAAAGAGCGTTATCAAAAGGAAAAAGATCGTATTCAGAATCTCATCATGCCCTTACAGTTGAAACTTAAGGATGCACAACCTGAAGAAAGAAAAGAACTCAATCATAAGATTGCAGAACATCGGGAAACACTGAGAAGATTTGTCAAAGTGACGCATAAAGAAGCTAAAGAAAGAGCTTTAAAGGTCATGAATGAAGTAGGTATTCCAGATGCAGAACGACGTTTTAAACAGTATCCATTCCAATTTTCAGGTGGTATGAGACAAAGAATCGTCATTGCGATTGCCCTGACTGCTGACCCTGATGTACTGATTTGCGATGAACCTACAACTGCACTTGACGTAACCATTCAAGCCCAAATTTTGGATTTGATTAAAAACTTGAAGGCAGAACGTAACTTAACCGTTATTTTCATTACGCACGACTTGGGTGTTGTTGCGAACATGTCGGACCGTGTTGCTGTCATGTATGCTGGAAAAATTGTTGAAATTGGTCAATCCGAAGAAGTGTTCTACACACCAAGACATCCATATACATGGGCTCTCTTGTCTTCAATGCCAGATTTGAACTCGAAAGATCGATTAACAGCGATTCCAGGGACTCCACCCAATATGCTATTCCCACCTAAAGGTGATGCTTTTGCGGATCGTAATGCATATGCAATGAAGATTGACTTTGAACAGGAACCTCCCTATTTCAAAATTACAGATACACATTATGCTGCAACTTGGTTGCTTCACCCAGATGCACCAAAAGTTGAAATGCCAACCATTATCAGTGAACGTATTGAAGCCATGAGTAAAGCATCAAATGAGCGTAAAGGGGTGAAATCATGACAGATCAAAAGAATGTAGTTTTAAGTGTCAGACACCTCAAGCAATATTTTAAGACTGGAATTGGCAAAAGCAAGCTTGTTGTTAAAGCAGTTGATGATGTAAGTTTCGATGTTTATAAAGGTGAAGTCTTCAGTTTGGTTGGTGAATCCGGATGCGGTAAAACCACAACTGGACGTTCCATTATCAAACTTTATGAACCTACTGATGGTGAAGTCTATTTCCAAGGCGTTCGTGTAGGTTCGGGTATGATGTCCCTTACTGAGGGTATCAAGCATGCGAAAAAAGAAGCTGCAAAACGTACCGCTGAACTTAAACAAAAGTATGAAGGAAAGTTAGAAGATCCATCGACAAAGCAGATTTATGAAGAAGAATTAAAGCAAATTGTTGAAACAAAATTGTCTAAAATTCAAACATTCAGAGAAGAAATGCGCGGAAGAAGACAAGATAACCGCGTCAACAACTACGAATTGATGAAGAAAATGCAGATGATCTTCCAAGACCCGATTGCATCTTTAAATCCTCGGATGACCGTTAAGGAAATTATTGCTGAAGGTCTTCGCATTGGTGGCGAACGAAACAATGATGTCATCATTGAGAAGGTCAATAAAGTACTTGAAACGGTTGGGTTACTGCCTGAACATGCTTCACGTTATCCCCATGAATTCTCCGGTGGACAACGTCAACGTATCGGGATTGCCAGAGCACTTGTTGTCAACCCGGATTTCATCATCGCTGATGAACCCATCAGTGCCCTTGACGTTTCGATTCGTGCTCAGGTCATCAACCTGCTCAATGACTTAAGAAATGAATTTGGTATTACCATCATGTTCATTGCACATGACCTGTCGGTTGTTAAATACTTCAGTGATAGAGTTGCTGTGATGTACTTTGGTAAGATGGTTGAATTGGCACCTAAAGATGAATTATTCGCCAATCCAAAACACCCATATACCATCTCACTCTTATCCTCTGTTCCTCATCCAGACCCACGTTTTGAAAAGACTAAGGCTAAGCGTATCCGGTATAATCCATCCATGCATGATTATTCGGTCGATAAACCCTCGTTGCAAGAAGTGAAGCCAGGTCATTTCGTTTACTGTAACAGCCAAGAATTCCAAAGAATTCAAAAAGAGTTGAGCGGTTCGTGAAACGATTTCTCATCACATTTCTGATCACATTCATGATTGTATCCATCATTCATGTGCTGTTTAATGGCTTTACCATCGGATATGACACCGCATCTGATTCATTGTTCATCGTTGGTATCTTCATGTTTTTCATCAGTATTATTGCGATGACAGATGCAACTAAAGTGTTCATTTCATTTGGATATCAAATTAAGAGCCTATTTGGCAAATTTCGAAAAGAGCACCGAAGCTATCTCGAATATTATCAAGATAAAAGCAAGGGTTCTGTCGGACAAACTGGGGTGAACGGATTCATCATCAGTATCATCTACATTGTGACATCCGTCATTCTCGCTTATCAGCATCTTTCTATGTAGAAAAAAACGAATCTCGAG
>JANJXB010000059.1 GCA_024709245.1 Acholeplasmataceae bacterium
TTGTTAATTTTTTTAGCTCATAATTAAATTTAATAAGTTTTAAAATATCTTTAATTTAATTTAAATACCATAAATATTGTAAAATCTCAACGACTCTTTCACCTAAAGTATCAATATCCATTGCAACACGACTCGCAAAATGAATCAGACTGTTGATGTTTTTCCCTGGACAATCTGGATTTGTGCAGTAATGATCTGCTTCTCCTGGATGTCTTTTCAGTGGTGACGCACACACAGGACATGCATGAATCATTTCAAAGGGAACTTGTCCGTTTCTCTTTGAGGTGACAACTGAAAGAACTTCAGGAATGATTTCTCCTGCTTTGTGGACAATGACGGTATCACCGATTCGAATATCTTTCATTTTGATGTAGTCTTCATTATGTAGTGTTG
The DNA here is from genome assembly GCA_024709245.1 of Acholeplasmataceae bacterium. Classification (GTDB taxonomy): domain Bacteria; phylum Bacillota_I; class Bacilli_A; order Acholeplasmatales; family Acholeplasmataceae; genus Peloplasma. Next base: position 394 of record JANJXB010000059.1, read on the forward strand.
CTCGTGCAACTGTAGATCCAGAGACCAAGACAGGTTCTAATTCAGCAACCGGTGTGACAACACCTGTACGTCCAATTTGAAAAGTAATACCTTTGAGTAACGTTTCAACTTGTTCTGCCTGAAATTTATAAGCTGTTGCCCACTTGGGAGATTTAGCAGTATATCCAATTTTGTCGTAGAGATGAAACTCATTGACTTTAATGACAACACCATCGGTGTCGTATGAGAGTGTATGTCTTAATTCATCATCTGATTTGATTTGATCGACAAGCGCATCAATCGTTTTGACATGGTGATGATGTGGATTGACTTTAAATCCAAGTTTCTTTAAATACTGGAGTGCTTCAATCTGGGAAGACACATATTTTTTTGCGTTGACAATGGTGTAGATAAATAAGTCTAGGTTGCGAGAGGCAACAATACTGCTGTCCAGTTGCCGAATCGTACCTGCAGCAGCATTTCTAGGATTTGCAAATAAGGGTTCATTTTGAGATAAACGTTCTTCGTTCAATTGATTGAAACTCTTATGGGGCATGTAGATTTCCCCTCTAACTTCAATGGTGATTGGTTCATGTAGACGCAAAGGCAATGACTTAATCGTTTTGACATTGCTTGTCACATCTTCACCTACTGAACCGTTACCACGGGTGGCTGCACGTATAAAAACGCCTTCCTCATAAAGAAGGCTTACGGCAAGTCCATCAATTTTAAGCTCGGTCACATAGGTGTAGCCGTCTGTTATTTTTGCAATGCGTTCATCAAAACTTCTAAGCTCGGATTCAGAAAATACATTGGCTAGACTCATCATCGGAACTTGATGCGTCACTTTGTTGAATCCCTCTAAAACAATACCACCAATTCTTGATGTTGGTGAGAACTCGACTTTGTATTCAGGATACTTGCTTTCCAAAGAAACCAATTCAGCCATGAATTGATCATAGGCTGCATCAGAGATGGTTGGTGTATCTTTGGTATGGTAATCCTCGTTTGCTTTCTCAATGATGGCGATTAATTCAGCCATCCGTTCTTTGATTGTCATCAAAATCACCCAATGATATTATATCATTAAGCACCTGTTTTGGGATGGGTTTCACCCCACTTTCAGTAATAAATTGAGATGATGGGAAACGGTGTGATGAACTATTTAGAGTCACATGCGATAGGTATAAAAAGCGTTTTGCACGGGTGATTGCGACAAACATGAGCCTTCTTTCTTCATCGAGTTCAGATTGCCGATTCTCTTGATTAGAAGGCAGAACTCCTTGTTCTAAACCTATGATGATGACTGCTTCAAATTCGAGTCCCTTGGCTTGATGGATGGTCATGAGATGAATGCCATCGGGATCCGATGTTGACTCACCATTTTGAAAAGGGATGTTGCGTTGATGGAGGTGCTGCATTAGCGTAAAGACACGGTGATGGTTCCTGTAGAGAACAGCGGTTTGATTGAGCTTGATGTGCTGTCTATTTAAATATTTCAGTAGTCTTTCAATCATGAGTGCTTCGTGTATCTCATCGTTCTGATGAAATGTATAGGCATGAAAACTTTGTTTCTGGTGCGCTATGAGATCTTTATGATATTTTCTGTCATTTCGCTTGATGATGCGATTTGCATGATGAATAATCAAAGGCGTTGAACGGTAATTTGTTTTCAATGTATAGACTTTGGCATGAAATGATTTCACGTAGAGTGAAATGATTTTTGAGGAAGCACCTCTGAATCGATAGATGCTTTGGTCAGGGTCTCCAACAGCAAGAACTTGTGTTTCTTTTCCGATCAGACATTTCAGTAATTCGTACTGAAGTAAGTTTGTGTCTTGAAACTCATCGACAAATAGATAGCGATAGTGATCGGAATGATGACCCTTCAATATGCGTATCATATCCATGATTAGATCATCAAAATCTTTCATTTTGTGCATTTGTAAGTAAGCTTGGTATTTCATGTAAATGGCAGGTTTAGGTAATTGAAAAAGACTATTTTTGTATCGTGATACTTGAAGTATTTCATCTCTTCGAAATGGGAGTTTTTCTTCTTCTGCCATTACAAAACTCATGTGATGTTCTTCTTTGAGTCTCATGAAACAAAACTGATGAAACGTGTGAATATGAACGCGTTCATTTCCAACTCGTTCCTTCATCTCTTGACTTGCCTTTCTTGTGAACGTGATGGCTAAGATTTCATGAGGGAGAATTCCCTGATGAAGAAGATGCTTGATGCGTTCAACAATGACTCTCGTTTTTCCGCTACCCGCTCCGGCCAATAAAAAAAGAAAGCGTTCATTTGAATCAACCACTTTCTTTTGCTCATCACTTAAAATCATTTTTTCACCCCATCTATGATAGGGAATAACCAGCTTATTTTCTTTGTTTACGCAGAGCTGGATGACTTTCTAAAATTTTCTTGATACCGTGAGGCATTGCAAACGCGATGGTTGCAATATCATCATCCACGCGAATCACGACGCCTAAACCAAATGCGTTGTGTTCAACTTTATCTCCCGCTTTTAAGAGGTGAGAAACTTGACTTTGATCATAAATTGTTTTTGGACTATCCACTTTCACTCTGGATTCCTGAATGAATCTTGAAGGATAAGAGTACCGCATTGAACCGTAGACCATTCGCTGATCTGCATAACTCATATAGAGTTTTTCTTTTGCACGTGTTATCCCGACATACGCGACTCTGCGTTCTTCTTCCATTTCATTCGGGTTCATCAGTGATCTGTCACTTGGAAATATGTTTTCCTCCAAAACCACCATGAACACGACTCTAAATTCCAAACCCTTCACTTGATGGTAAGTCGATAACTTCACATGATTAAAATCTTCAACATCTTGATCCTGATCAGAATAAAGAGCAATCTGATCCAGTTGAGACGTGAGTCTTTCGATAAAAGATCCTTCGTAGTACGTATCTCCTCGTGCAAAAACGTTTTGAAGTTCTTTGAGGTTTGCGATTCGATCATCATTGATTTCATCGCCTTCTGCACGAAGCATGTCGATATATCCTGTCTTTGCCATTAAATAGGGCATAATCTGAGACAATTCAACCATGTCGTTAAACTCTTTTTGCATGCCTAAAATAAGGTCTTTGAATTCAATCAAACTTTTTCTTGCTGCAGGTGTTAAATCGGTGTAATCGATTGCATGAAACATCGAGACACCGAGTTCTTTTGCTCTTTGTTCGATTTTTTGTATACTCACATTACCAATCGAACGCTTGGGGACATTGACGATCCGTTTCAAGTAAAAATCCAAATCCGGATTGAGGATGGTTCGAATATAAGCTAAAGCATCCTTGATTTCTCTACGTTCATAGAATGAAATTCCACCATAAATCACATAAGGAATGCCTTCTTTAATCATGGCTTCTTCAAAAAGTCTTGATAGAGCATTATTACGATAGAGTACAGCCATATCGTCGTATTCGTATCCTTGTTGTTTAAGTCTTTGAATTTCATTCACAACGAAGAAAGTTTCACGAATATCATTTTGTGCATGATGAATAACCGGAGCTTCTCCGAGTCCCAAATCACTTTCTAAGTTTTTTGCTGCAGGACGGTTCATGTTGTATGCAATCAGTTGATTGGCTGCTTTTAAGATCTGATTGGTGGATCGGTAATTTTGATCTAGGACGACTTGTGCATTCCCAAAGTCTTTTGCAAACAATCTTGCATTTTCATAGTTTGCCCCTCTAAAACCATAAATACTTTGATCCGGGTCTCCGACGATGAACACATTTTTATGTTGTGCTCCTAGTATTTTCAATATTTTATATTGGATGGCATCGGTATCTTGAAATTCATCCACGAGGATATGCTCAAAATAGGTTTGATAATGATCTCTGACATTCGCATGTTCTTCAAAGAGTTCAAGCGTATAAATCAGTAAGTCATCGAAATCAAGTAATTGATTTTCTCTTAAATAACTTTGATATTTCTGGTAAATTTTTTCTTCATCAGTCCGTTCAAACTTTTCAAGTCTTCGACTCTTATAAAGCGAAAACAGACTCTTTAAAAGTTTTATTGAAAACATCTTGACATCATACCCAAGTCCTTTAATACAGTCTTGAATAATCTTCTTGCCATCATCTTCATCAATCACATTGAATGAGGGTCGATATCCATAAGGAAGTTCCCCGATGTGTCTTCTCAAGATTTGAAGTCCAAATGCATGAAAGGTGTAAAGCCACACACTCATGGCATGAGGACCGGTCATGTTGATGACACGTTCTTTCATTTCACGCGCAGCTTTATTCGTGAATGTCACTGCAAGAATATGCTTCGGATTCGCCCCTTGCATAATCAGATATGCGATTCTTGAGGTGAGCGTTCTCGTCTTTCCTGTACCAGCACCTGCAACGACAAAAAGTGGTCCTCCAGGGTGGACGACCGCTTTAAATTGAGATTCGTTTAGTGTAGCTAGCCAGTTCATGGCGCACCTACCTTTATTTGTATGAACTCTTCAGTGGAACAATCTCGTTAAAATTGAGTTTACCTTCTTTGGGTTCATCGGTATTGAAATATCCATTTCGGATGAATTGGAATTTATCTTGAACCTTCACATGTTTCATGGAGTGTTCGACAAAACCGTGTTTGATGGTCCAGGAATCATCATTGAATCTGTCCAGTAAATCCATAGAATCATCGCCAATGATCATCGGTCCGAAGAAATTGAATTGTGCAGGAACCGCATGGGTTGCTTCTACATAATGGATGGTTCCATTCGGTTTACGTTCATTGAATCCAGAACCTGAACGTGTGAGTTCATCATAGGTTGCGAGCACTTCAATGACTTGTCCATCTTTGTCATAAACAACATCATGTGCCTTGATGAAATAGGAATAAAACAGTCTGACTTCTTCGCCTAATGCAAGTCTCTTATACTTGTTATTTGGCTTAGTGACGACAAAATCATCAGCTTCAATGTAAAGTGTTTTCCCAAAAGGAATCTGTCTAGAGCCAAGTTCGGGTTTCTCTGGATGGAAAGGTACATCGAAGAATTCAATCTTGCCTTCTTCATAATTTGTGAGTGTTACTTTGAGTGGATTGATGACTGCCATGGTTCTGAATGCTTTCTCAGCTAAATCATCACGCAGTGCAGCTTCAAGCATGTCATTGCCTGCAGTGGAATTCACTTTAGAAAGACCAGTGGATAGAATAAACTTCTTAATCGATTCTGGTGTATAGCCTCTTCTTCTGAGTCCCGATAACGTAGGCATTCTGGGGTCATCCCATCCTGTTACCTTACCTTTTTCAACGAGTTCTCTTAAGAAGCGTTTGCTCATCACAGTATTTTCAATCGATAATCTTCCAAACTCGATCTGTCTTGGAATCTTAGGCATCTCTGTTTCACGAACAACCCAGTCATACAAAGGTCTATGGTCTTCAAACTCGAGTGAACATAAAGAGTGTGTAATGCCTTCAATCGCATCTTCCAATGGATGTGCATAATCATACATCGGATAAATGCACCACTTATTTCCTGTGTTGTGGTGCTCTGCATAAATGATTCGGTAAAGTGCAGGATCTCTTAAATTCATATTGGGTGATGCCATATCTATCTTGGCACGCAAGACACATTCACCTTCGTTGAATTTACCAGCTCTCATCTGATAGAACAACTCGAGATTTTCTTCAACAGAACGATTTCTGTATTTTGATGGTTTGCCTGGTGTGTTAATGTTTCCACGATCTCTTGATATTTCTTCTGCGGTGGAATGGTCCACATAGGCTAATCCTTTTTTAATCAATAAAACAGCGCGTTCAAACATCTCTTCAAAATAATCTGAAGCAAAATAAACATTCTTCGGTTCATATCCCAACCAGCGAATATCATTCAAGATGGCTTTGACATAAATATCATCTTCTTTTTCTGGATTGGTATCGTCATATCTTAAATTGGTATAGCCACCATAGGCGCTTGCACTTTCGAAATCGGTAATGATGGCACGTGCATGCCCAATATGCAAAAATCCGTTCGGTTCTGGTGGGAACCGAGTAATGATTTCTGAATGTTTGCCGCTTGCGAGATCGGCTTCGATGATGGTTTTAATAAAGTTGGATGTGTTTTCCATGGTATCACCTCATTGTCTTACTTATTATATAGTAAATCTTGTAAAACCACAACAAATCAAACAAAAATCGACTGAGTTTTTCAGCCGATTTCATGCGGGCTAATCGTTACGGTTGAGGGCACATCCATAACCATTAACACTTGATTTGGACCCTTGTTCATGAAGGGATCGTGTGTATCCGAAAGGGGTACATGCTCATGATATACCTGTTTCGGACATTTTAACAGTGCGTATATGACCTATTTTGCATAAATGAGACTGATTTGACAAAAATGGTCCAGCATGTGCTGAACCATTTTGAATTACGGTTGTGGAATTAAATCGAACAAATCAGCATATTCTTCTTCAAGTCCAGATAAAGCATCGAGAAGTGATGTATAGAGTGCTTCTTGTTCTGCATCATCTAAGTTTTCCATTTCAGCAAGCAACGCTTCAATGGCTTCTTCGGTATCCACTTCAGGATTGGTTAAACTGTCGATGACTTCGGAGATTGCATCTTGTACTTCCGGAGTTAAATTAGGATCGTTCTGAACGATGTCCAAAACATCTTGAACAGCTTGTGTGATTTCTTCTAATGGGATACTATCATCAAGTTGTACATAGAGTCTTAAGTTTCCATCGACCATTGCAACCTGACTCAGTGTCATACCTGCTTGTGCGAGCTGATCGTTGAAATTCTGAATGACAAACTGACCACCAACAATCATATCGTTATCGCCAATCAGTGTCAAAATGCCATCAATGTATTCTTCACCTAAAGTGACTAAACCTGCAGAAAGTGAATTCAAGGCAATCACCAAATCATTTCCACTGATGGCAGGTTCAGCTTCAAGTTTAATGATGGTTTGGAACTTCTTTAATGGGTCATTGATATCTTGAATGATGATTGGAATGGCAATGACAAATGATTCTCCCATTTCAGCATAAGGTGCAAGAGCTGTTAATGATATTTCATCGGTCAGATTGGATTCAATCAATGCGCCAGAGGGTTGTAAGTTTGCTCTCAGCATAAATTCAAGTACACGATTCAAAGTGAGTGCATCAAGTTCAATGAATGGATCTGATGTTGTAGATAGTGTTGAGAAAATCAGAGCACTGGCTTTCGCAGCAAAGATGGATTGTAGTTGTGATTCATCAGTAATCTTTTGAAGTTCTGTGAGTTGGAAAGGTACGGAATCATCCTTTAACTTACCCAAAGCAATGGATCCACTGAATTCTTCATCTTCAAAACCAATATTGACCAGTTCGTTTTCTTTCACAAATCCAAGAAGAGCAGATACAAGAGCACCTGTATTGGGATCATCTTGGAATTGGGATGCAACCAACTCTTGAATATCGACTTTGATTTCTCTTTGTTGAGGATCAAATGTCGCATATCCATCCACAAATCCGCTAATCAAAGCTTCTAAATCTTGTCCAGTTGCCTGTTCAGCAGCCCAGCTAGCAGCTGAGAATACCCAAGCAAGGGGTAAATTACCAACAGTGAACTTTTCTAACTTTAAGATAATTTCATCGGTATTGGCTGTCAATTTAAATGTAATAAGCACTCTCGTTTTATAGGTAAAATCCAGTGCAGAATACTTCAAATGAAGTCCAGATTCAATTTCAACAATATCTTCTTTGAATCTTACCCATGTGCCTTGATAGCCATAGGTCAAGCCCATCATTTCATCATACATCACGTAATTTTTAACGGTGTCTTCTTCGCTTTCATCGAGATAACCTGGGTTCATACCCAAGAATACTCCCTTAAGCAATGCATTGGCTTGTTGTTGCGTAAAACCAATACCCACTTCAGAATCCACTGTATTAGATGTTAAAAATGCATCCATTTCTTCCTGAACCATTGCGGTTAGTGTGAAATCACCGGATGTACCTTCGAAATCTTCAACAGGTATCTCAACACTTTTGTAAGCAAGTGCGAGAAAAATCAGTGGAAGTGCAACGATGGAAAGAATAGGTAATACAATCAGTTTAAATAAAAACTTCATAGCAAATCACTCCCTTTGATATATATCTTATTCTTTTGATTTGGAAAATACAATATTTTCGCTTGATAGACGGAAATACTGACAGATAAGCCAGGAGATTGTATAGCAGATGATGTTCTAGATTCCCCTTCACGCCTTCATTTCAACATCATCATATCATATTTAGAAAAAAGATGAATCATTTCAATCATAATCATAAAAAAAATCACCCATAAGGTGATCATAGTATTGATGAGTCTTCAATCGATAATGTGGATGTTCCACCTAATAAATAATTGGGCAGTGCGCCTTTAACACAATAATGATGATACGCAGCAGCACCGATCATGGCTGCGTTATCTGTACAATATTCCATCTTAGGAATGATGATTTCATAACCCGGAATCTCATGATGAATTCGATTTCTAAGTCCTTTATTTGCCGCAACGCCACCCGCAATAATGATTTGCTTGACTTGAAAAGCCTCAGCAGCAAGTCTTGTTTTTTCGATGATGACATCCAAAACGCTCGCTTGGAATGATGCACACATATCATGGATACGAATCTCTTCATTTTTCTGATGTGCATTGTGAACTACATTGATGACAGCACTCTTCAAACCAGAGAAACTAAAATTATACTCCTTCTTATCCAAATAAGGACGCGGGAGATGGTAGGTATCGGAACCCAAAGCAGCCAGTTTGTCGACAACAGGTCCACCTGGATACGGAAGGCCAAGTGTTCTCGCAACTTTGTCATAAGCTTCACCTACTGCATCATCCATGGTTGTACCTAAAAGCTTGAAATTCATATGTGAAGACATGTAGATTAATTCCGTATGTCCTCCAGATACCAAAAGTGCAAGCGCTGGAAACTTGATATCGTTGTCAATATTGGCAGCATAGATATGTCCCACCAGATGATTAATTCCAACGATTTTTTTTCCGTGTGCAAAAGCAAATGCGGTTGCAGCATTGATTCCTGTGAGCAAAGATCCAATCAATCCAGGACCTTCAGTGACTGCAACCAAATCGATATCACTTTCGGTGATATTGGCTTCCTTAAGGGCTTGTTCAAATACTCTTGTCATGTGGACCACGTGGTTTCTCGATGCAATTTCAGGAACTACACCACCATAAATGGCGTGAATATCAATTTGAGAAAGTACGATATGACTCAGCACTTTTTTCCCATCTTCAACAATGGCTACACTGGTTTCATCACAACTGGACTCAACAGCTAAAATGATCATTTCCGTACCTCCTTTACATAGACAATGGCGTCTTCATTGATATAATATTCTTTTCGAATATGTGATTTTTTAAATCCAAATTTTTCATAGAGTGCCTGTGCACCCTGATTCGATCTTCTGACTTCAAGCGTGAGTAACGAAACTTTGATTTGTTTCAAATGTGTGAGTGCATGCTCTAAGATCGCTGAGCCCACACCCATATTTCGATGAGGTTCAGAGACAGCAAAATTCATGACTTCTGCATGTTCATCGACAGCCCGAAGACCCATGTATCCGATGATTTCATGATTTTCTTCATAGACAATATAATACGCAAAAGGATTGAGTGCAATTTCGTCATAGATAAAAGATTCTGACAAGGGTTCAGGAAAAGTTTGTTTCTCTAAGGTTGCTATTGCGAGTACATCACTTAAAGTCGCTTTTCTGATCATGGTTCGTTTCCGCTTCGGTTTTTCTCAAGTAATTCGGTTCCAGGTCATGGACATTTTCTACTATTTTGGAGTTTTCAATGATTCTTTTGATGCTAATCTCAAAATTTCGATCATCGATGATGACTGTTTGTGCATTTCGAGCGACATCTAATTGATACAAGTCTGAAAGTTTCACATAAGCATCATCTTGAATCACTTTGCCATCTTCATAAATTCCTGCAAAAACAAATCCTCTTCTTGCATCAATACATGCAGCAATCTTTCCTTCATAACCCGATGTCATGAATTGTAGGGAACTGATCACTTTAAGTGTTATTTTTTTGGTGTAGGAAAGCATCTTTCCGACAACAACTGCGATTCTGATTCCTGTATAAGACCCTGGTCCATAGCCAATAATGATTTCATCTATTTGATCGATAGAGACTTTGTTACGTTTTAAAACTTGGTCGATGCGATCGACCAAATACTTTGCATGATCTCTCGTTGCAATCCGAATCGAAAAATCAACTAAAATTTCATCTCGAGCATAAGCTACATACATGACATTGGTTGAAACATCAAAAAGGAGTCTTTTCATATGTATTGCACCGCCCTCTTACAGGGTATACCGACACAAGTGAGGATAAACTCTCTTTCATGATCACCCATCTTCTTAATTTGAACAAGGAGATAGTCTTTCGGTATGAATTCAGAGACCTGATATGGCCATTCCACAACAATCATACCCATGCCATCAATGTACTCTTCTAAATCAAAATCCGTTCCCACACCTTCAAGTCTGTACAAGTCAAGATGATAGAGTGTTTTAAAACGGTCTTTGGATGTATATTTTTTCATGATGGTATAGGTTGGACTATTCACAACTGCCGTGATTCCAATTGCTCGTGCTAGTCCTTTGGTAAATGTTGTTTTACCCGAACCAAGTTCCCCATCGAGTAAAATCAATATTTTCGGTTCGTCTTTCAAAAGTAAACCGAGCTCGTATCCCAAGCTCTCGGTTTCAACTTCTGAATATGTTCTCTTGATTTTCAATGGAATCCCTACTTTAAGATATTTTCGTAACCTTTTTTACCGAGTAATGCAAACATGTTTTTCTTATATGCTTCAACACCAGGTTGATTAAATGGATTGACATCAATCAAATAGGCAGATAGTGCGCATGCCTTTTCAAAGAAGTACACCAGATAGCCAAATGTATAAGCATCAAATTGAGGTATGGTGAGTAAGATGTTGGGTACAAGTCCATCCTTGTGTGCCATCATGGTGCCTTTGAGTGCTTGAGCATTCACATAGGAAAGTGGTTTACCTTTCAAATAATTCAATTCATCCAAATCATTCTCTTCTTCCGGAATCAAGACATCTTTCTTAGAGTTCTTGACTGAAACAACAGTTTCAAAAAGGTGTCTTTCACCTTCTTGAATGTATTGACCCAGTGAATGTAGATCGGTTGAGAAGCCTGCAGAAGCAACAAACAGTCCTTTATGGTCTTTACCTTCAGATTCACCAAAGAGTTGCTTCCACCATTCATTTAAATAGAGAAGATTCGGTTCATAACCTACAAGCATCTCTATCTTTTTACCAGATGTGTAAAGTAAATAACGAACAACAGCATACAGATATGATTCATTGACTTTTAAATCTGGATTGGAGAAACGTTTGAGTGCATCTTGTGCACCTTTGAGGATTTGATCAGTATCAATTCCCGCAGCTTTCAAAGGCAATAAACCTACTGCAGTCAGAACAGAAAAACGACCTCCTACATCATCGGGAATGACAAACATTTCATATCCGTTTTCTTTTGCAACTGTATAAAGAGCACCACGTTTTTTATCGGTAGTTGCATAAATTCTTGTTTTTGCTTGTTCTTTTCCGTATTTTTCCTCGAGTGCTTTTTTCAATACTCGAAATGCGATGGCGGGTTCTGTGGTTGTTCCTGATTTAGAGATGACATTGATCGAGAAATCTTTGTCTTTGAGATAATCCAGAAGGTTGGATAAGTAATGTCCACTCATCTGATGTCCTGCAAAGACAATTTCTAAAGCATTCTTTTTGAAAGGTTCATTTAAGAACTCAAGTCCTGCTTTAGCTCCTAAGTATGATCCACCGATTCCAATGACAACGAGGACTTGACTGTTTTTTCGAATACGTTCTGCAGATATTAATATACGATTATATTCTGATTTGTCATAATCGATGGGGAGGTTTAACCATCCGAGATAATCATTGCCTTGTCCAGTTTTTTCGTGAATGACTTGATGGAGATGATTGACTTTTTCTTGTAAGGATTCTGGTTTTTGAGTTAAGAATGATTGAGCATCTTTAATGTTTAATTCAATGTGTGACATGTTATTGTTCCTCTGATTTCTTTGTTTTTTCTATCCAATGGGGTAAAGCTTTTGATAATGAATGGAATCCAATCTTGATTTTCACCATGTTTTGAATCTTTGGGTGAATCGGATTGGCTTGTTTATAAGAGAGTTTTAGGCGTTTGTTTTCCTCATCGATTTCAAGGACAACAACATCGACCCAATCTCCAACGCACATGATCTCACCAATCGATGCAACATATTGATCAGACACTTCAGAAATGTGAATCAAGCCTGAATAGTCGTCGCATGACACGAAGACACCGTAGGGTTGAATACCTGTGATTTTACATGTGATTTGATCCATAATATTCATATCCATTAACCTCGAACATCATTATATCATATTTAATATGATGAGGGCTCAAAAATGAAAGAAAGTGAAAATGCACGTCATTTCACCAATCGAATGAGTCGGTCTTTTCTTTAAAATACTGCATGATATAATAGATATACAGCAGAAAACGATACAGGAGCAAATATGCCAAAACTCATTTGTTTAACACCTAGAACTTTGATTGAAAACAGTATTGAAAAGCAGTTTGTAAACACACGTTATTTGAAACCACTTCACGAACGCGGTATGAATACAGTCATGCTGACACTTGAAAATCCGAATTTAGAATCAATCCTTGAAATGTGTGATGGTTTCGTTGTCACAGGGGGTGTTGATTTAAATCCAGAGACTTATCATCAAAAAAATGAAGGACTCTCTAAAGATGTTTGTAGTCGATTAGATGCCATTGACAAGCAAGTCATTACTTATGCAAAATCGCATCATAAGCCACTTCTTGGTATTTGTAGAGGTCATCAGAGTTTGAATGTTTTTATGGGAGGAAGTCTCATTCAAGATTTAAACTCTAGCGGTAAAAGTCATGAGCATATCTCAGATCACCACACCGTTCATACCCTGCAAAACCGGTTTGTGAAATTAGATTCACACATTAAGACCAACAGTTATCATCATCAAGCGATTGACCAATTAGCACCGGATTTTGAAGTGTTTGCAACCCATGAGGATGGTACGATTGAAGCCATCCTTCATAAAGAACTTCCCATGATCGGCGTTCAGTGGCATCCAGAAGCTAGCCCCTTATCCGAGGTATCGAAACGAATCTTCGATGCATTTATAAAACTCATCAAATAAAACAGGGCGTCCAACCGGACACCCTGTTTTCATTCATAGGCAAGATATATACCTAATCCACCCAGTCCAACGTGTGCAGATACGACTGCGCTGATAATTCCCGTAATCTTAATGTCAATTTGATCATCAATTTGGTAAATCTCGTGTTCCAACTCTTTCGCTTGAACACTTTGATCCACATAAGCAATCCTCACAATCACTTTGCCTTCTTTGAGGAGTTTTTTGGTTTCTTCAACGAGATATAGGATGACATTGCTGAAGTTTCTCACCTTATGCTCAAGTTCTAATATCCCTTGTTTAAATCTTAAGATGGGTTTGATTTTTAAGATGTTACCAATCATGGCTTGAACTCTACCAATTCTACCGCTCTTAATTAATGATTGTAAATTGTCAATGGTGAATATAATCGAACCTCTTGATTTCAGTTGTTCTAGATAAATAAGACCTTGATGGATATCGTGTCCATCATCTAAGTACTCAATCAGTTTTTCAGTGATATAACCACCACCGTTGATTGTGGATTCTGAATCGATGACGTGGATCTTATCATTTTCCAAAATGGTCTTTCCCAATGTCGCACTGTTGTAGGTGCCTGAAAGTGATTTTGAAATGGTGATGCAAATGACGTGTTCGTATGTTTTTAATTGTTCTTCATAAGCTCTAATGAATTGTTCTGGTGAAGGCTGGGAAGTTTTGACATCTCCTTTGTTTCTGATGGCTTCGATGACAAGATTGGGATCGAAGGTTTGGTCCACATACTCACGACCCTCAATGATTACTTTCAAAGGAACAACAGAAATTCCGTGTTCATTTGCGTATTCTTTGGATAGCCCAAAGGTAGAATCAACGACAATACCGACTGTTCTATTCATGTCTATCATCCTTTCTTTTTATTTTTATCATATCATGAACATCATGGTCCTTAATCAAGAAAAAAAGGACGTGTTGTCCTTTTGGATTAATCTACAGTAATGACTGCAATTACACCAGGCACATTTTCAAGAAGCATCGTTTCGATGCCTTGTTTCAATGTGACATCAAGCGCCATACATCCGTCGCATGCGCCAAGCATCTTCACATAAACGATGCCATCTTCAACATTCAACACTTCGATATCTCCACCGTCTCTTTGAAGATACGGTCTGACTTTATGAATTAAGTTGAGTACTTGTTGTTTCGTATCATTCACAGGGTATCACCTATCCTTATCAATTCTAGTTTACTCTTTTGGTGCTTTTTGTTCAACTGATTCATCTTGTGCGGGTTTCATTCTTTTTAAAACGTAGTGTGGGCAGTTCAAATTGCATGACTCATTTAAGTAATCTGGAATTCGTTTGTATCCATTGGGAGATTTGGGATCCGAATTGAATCCTTTGATGCGTAAAATTGAGGAAGACATGTCTCCAACTAAATAAGTATAGCGATCAAAAGCGACATCCACATATCGCTCTGTAAATTTGAGAAGATCAAACGCATCTCTGTAATTCTTAATCAGTTCAAACTGTCCAAAATCGGTATCAATGATCATTTTATATCCTCTTCATGATAACGACTGCTTCAGCAGCAATCGCTTTTTGTTGGCCAATTGCATCCATCTTTTCATAAGTGGTGGCTTTGACGCTTATTTGTTCTTTTGAAATGCCTAAGTGATGACTGATGGAATCACGAATGGCAGAAATATGAGGGTTCAATTTGGGTAGCTCTGCATAAACAGTAGCATCCACATTACCAATCGCATAGCCTTTCGATTTTACCATCTCATGAACATCCTTGATTATTTTAACACTTGACATGTCTTTTGTCTTTTCAATTGTATCTGGAAAGTGAGTACCTAAATCACCTAAAGCAAGTGCTCCGAGCATCGCTTCAGCGATTGCATGCAGGAGCACATCAGCATCACTGTGACCGAGTAATCCTTTTTCATAAGGTATTTCAATCCCTCCGAGGATGAGTGGTCTTCCTGTAGTGAGTTGGTGTATATCGAAACTATGTCCGATTCTCATGGATTCATCCCTTTCTAGATGGTTTTTCACATACATTAAATCTTGTGGGTATGTCACTTTCAAATTGGGTTCTTCATTGATGACAATCTTAATTTTCTCTTCTGGATAAAATGCTTGATAAAGTGCAATATCGTCGTCATAAGATTGATTGGATCTTTGATATGCATATCTGATTTTTTCAGCGAGAAACGCTTGAGGTGTTTGTGCAAGAATGAACGATTCTCTATTCATGGATTGCAATACACCCGATTCATATCTCTTAATCGCTTGAGTCACTTTTTCAGCAAGTAAGACTGCGTCTTGAAACTCGAGTGCTTTTTCAATCTCCATTATGGCTTTCTTAGAAATCAGTGGACGTGCAGCATCATGAATATAGACATAAGGCGTTTCGACTTCTTTTAGACCTAACATGACTGACTCACTTCTTGTTTTTCCACCGATGACCATTTTGATGTTATCCCTGACGTATTTTCTAAAATCGTTCAAGTCATTTCGATTCACAACCAATACAATCTCATATCCCATTTCTAAAAATGTTTCAACTGAATAGAGAAAAAGGGGTTTGTGATTAATCTCAAACAGCACTTTAGATTGATTCAGTTGTGTTCTACTGCCTGTTCCAGCAGCAACAATCAACGCAGTATTCATAGTTTTCCTGTATAGTAAGTATCTAGTTTTTGATCGTGATCTTGAATCTCAAATGTCTCAACTTCTTGGAATCCGTAAATGACTCCAACCACACGCTTGGGTCTTATGGCTGATAAAAACTGATCATAATAACCTTTTCCATAACCGATTCTATATCCTGATTTAGAAATGGCAAGTGCTGGTACAATCATATAATCGATTTCCTGATCAACAATCTTTCCTTCGACAGGTTCCATAATTCCAAATGTACTTTTCGCAAAAGCTTGCAAAGGTTCATATTCAATAAAGTGTAGTTCCTGATTGATGATTTTGGGAAAAGCAATACGTCTTTGACCGACAAGTTTCATGAGGTTGACTTCAGGTCCCATCGGATAGAAAATGGCGACTAACGATGCCGATTTAAAATAAGGGTCTTTTTCCAACTTAGACAAAATGACTTTATTTTCTTTTTGAAGAATTGCTGAATCCATTTGATCACGCAATTCTCTCATGTGTTTTCTTAAGTCTTTCTTGGTCATGAAACAATATCCTTATAATAACAGCCATGGGATGTGAATTGAGGATTTTCAGCAATCTTCAAGGCTTGTAGTGAAGCTTGGTACAATTGATGCTCATCGTGTGCGTCACTTCCGCCAATCGAGATGCCAGCAAACACTTCAAGTTCAACAGAAATCGAGCCATATTGCATCACAAGATTTAAGAATGTTTTATTGGAACGTATACCGTTTTGTAAGACATCCATCTTTCTTGGATCTGTGATGGTAATGGCAAACTCTATCCCTGAAACTCTAAATATATCTCCACTTTCACTCACGAATGTTGTTCTGAGTTTCTTGATGTACTCCGCCATCAGCATATTTCCAATTTCTCGACCATGGGTGTCATTGATTTTGGGCATGTTCTTCAGTCTAATCACGCACAATTGGAAATAACGATTATCTCTGAATAACTTGTTCATTGAGACCATCAAATCATTGGTATCTTTCAAACGATCAAGTTCATCGATATTGGATGCTAAATAATGTTTGGTCTTCATGGGATTTAATGTACCCATAATGACTGCACTCTTCGTGTCCTCAAAGAGTCGCTTTCCTTTTTCTTTAAACCACGTGTATCGGCCGTTGACCATGATACGGTAAGAAGTTGAATACTGTTTCTTATTCACAGTTAAATCGCCCAACAAAGCCAAGTACTTCTTTAAATCTTCAGCTTCAATCAAGCGTCTGAAATCGGTGAGGTCTAATGTATTACCGGGTAGATTCAGCATGGATACAAGCATATCTGAGGCCCAAATAATTCGCTCATCTAAATCAATATAGAACAATCCTTCTTCAGTGATTTCAAGAGTTGCAATGAATTTATGTCGAATGCTTTCGAGTTCTTGATTGCGTTCGTTCAATTCTTTTTCAACAGCAAGCAAATCAAAGTTTGCCTTCTTTTCACCCACACAAATTCTACCCTTATATTTACCAAGTGCATAAACCGGCTGCATCACCATATGTAAGACAACTGGATTACCATCAGCATTCATGAAACTGAGTTCCTCAACTTCAGAGTCTCCAGCTTTTGCTGTTTCTCTATAACCTTGATAATAACTTTCAAGTTGTCGATTATTCACTTCTTGTCCATTCAGTTTGGTAAAACGAATGGCCTTATTAAAGACAGAGAATAACTTTTTCCCAATGACATCTTCTTTTTCCATGTTAAGTTCGTGGAGAAGCGAAGCACTCATATCCTTGATGCGTTCTTTTTTATCCACTACATAATATGCATTCCATCTGGAATTTTTGATGCTTTTCACGAAGAGTTGATAGTGATTTGCCTTTAATGTGGAAGTTTTGAAAGTGGAGTATAAAATCATCAAAAACACAAAATACATGAAGAAATTGAATCCAATATAAATTTGCTCATAAAGTGTGTTACCTTGAATCAACGTGCTATAGACGACAAAAACCACCACGGCAATCGTGATGTTAAAGAATGCAAGTACTAATCTGTTTTTGAGTACTTTTTCACTTTGAATACTCTGAATGATGATCAGAAACAAAGAGAAAACGGTAATAATGAGCGGATAAATTGGATGTTGAAGCATTCAGATCACCTTTTTATAGATTCGGAACAACATAGAAAAGTGCAAGCATGACGATTGTGACGATTACAGATAAAACATAAACCATCCATTTGTTCTTTGAAAAATAGATAGCTGTCTTTTCTGCAAAATTACGATTGGCAAACGCCTTCAGTGGTTCAAGTAAGATATTGAGTAGTTTTTTGAACATATTATCCCTCACTTCATGAACATGTTGATGTATTCCATCAACTTGTCTCTGTCATTGATCTTAAGCATAATCCCTTCAACTGCAATCGATATATTACCTGTTTCTTCAGAAACAATGACTGTTAAACTATCTGTTATTTCACTGATACCCAGTCCTGCGCGATGTCTCGAACCTGTTGTCTTTTCAAAGTTTTGATTATCGGATAAAACGAAATAGGCACCTGCACATAGAATGCTATCACCACGAATGATGACTGCACCATCATGAAGTGGTGTATTTGGAGTAAAGATGTTGATGAGTACTTCTTTTGAAACGAAGCTGTTCATCATGATTGCACGTTCAGCATATTGATCGAGTGTATTATGTTTTTCAATCGTCATGAGTGCGCCAATGTTTTGACCTGAAAGGTAAACTGCTGCATCGACAATCGCTTGTTTGGTCTTTTCAGAACCCATGACAAGTTTCTCATGTCTAGAATCAGCTTTCCATACCACTTCAAGCGAACGTCTGATATCGGGTGCCATGATGACTATCATTAAGATCGGAAGCCATTCTGCAAGATACGTTAAGATTGGAGTGCTGATGAGTAAGTCTAAGAGATTGGCGACATAGGCCATCACATAGATGAATAAAAATGAAATCGCAATCGATAACATTCTTTTATTCGAAACCAAGAATTTAACAAGGAAAAAAACGAGAACCCAAACAATGTAGGCATCGATAATAATCTTCCAAATGGGTATATTGAATAACATAGCATCGCACTCCTTTTTGACTATCACCATTATATCATAATATTGTTGTTCAATCATCATTATTCTCGGTCTGCAATCCGATACAACTTGATGTTTATTGAGTTTGTCATGTTGTCTTTTTTCTAAATTCATTCTATAATGATAGTGCACATGTGAGCATCACAGGTGCATGCGATGTGGAGGTTAGAAGATGTACAGCGAACTCAAACTGGAATTCAATCTGATTATCACTGTATGCTAGCCCGAACTGATGGAATGATGATTTTCTGAATCCATCATGAATACACAAGATCCGGGAGACCATACAAGGGTCTTTTTATTTTGAAAAGACCATCTCGTTAGCAACGCTAAATTGACATTTAAACCTAGAGAGGTACTTTATGGATCAGGCATTACTCGTCGGACTTGCCTATAAGCAATCCGCAGAAGAAACATTTCAATCACTTCTTGAGCTAGAAGCACTTGCTGAAGCGCTCAATATTAAAACCAAAGACAAGATCGTCCAAAATGCAAAAGAAATCACACCGAAATTTTATATCGGAAGTGGTAAGGTCAAGGAAGTCAAAACCATCATCGATGTCCTCGATATTGACATCGTGATTTTTGATGATACCTTATCCCCTGCACAAATAAAAAACTTAGAAAAAGAATTGGAAGTCCAAGTCATTGACAGAAGCTTTCTCATTCTATCCATCTTCTCAGAACGAGCGCAATCACGTGAAGCAGTCCTTGAAGTTGCACTTGCACAAAAAATGTATATGCTTCCAAGACTGGTTGGACTTGGAAACTCACTTTCGAGACAAGGTGGTGGTTCTTACAATTCCAAAGGTCCAGGTGAAACCAAACTGGAACTGGATCGCAGAAAAATTGTCAATGAAATCTCATTGATTAAACAAGAACTTGAAAAAATCAAAGCTGAAAAACTGGTTTCCAGAAAACAACGCGTGAAAAGTCAGATACCTGTCGTTGCCTTGGTCGGATACACCAATGCTGGTAAATCTTCTTTGATGAACAGCTTGTCGTTGTATTTAAAACATGATTCAGAGCCTGTATTGGAAAAAGATATGTTGTTTGCCACACTCGATACCAAAGCTAAGCGGTTGCAAAAAGAAAATTTTCCACCCTTCATTTTGATTGATACCGTTGGATTTGTGAACAAACTGCCTCACGAATTGGTCAGATCCTTTGAAACCACATTATCAGATGTGGTGAATGCTGATTTACTGCTTCATGTTGTCGATGGTGCAGCATTCAACCCACTTCAAATTGATACTACACGGAGAGTACTCGCAGAAATCGGTGCAGATCATATCGAAAGACTACTCGTACTCACCAAAAAAGAAATCGCACTCATCCCACCACAACTCGATGAAGATTATATTTTTATTTCCAATAGAACCAAAGAAAATGTGGATGTATTGGTGGATGCGATTTACGGCCATTTGTATAAGGAAAATCGTATTCAAGTATTAAAGATTCCTTTTGATCAAGGTCAGCTCTATTCTAGACTCAAAGAGAATAATACCATTTTAGATACAAAGTATGAAGCAGATGGTACTTATGTGAGAGTCATTCTATCACCAGAGCAAACAGCACTGTATCAAAAATATATCATTAAATCTTAAAAGAAAAAAGGACCGATATCGTCGGTCCTTTAATTTTCAATATACCAACTATACTTAAATGAATAACTAACAACAAACTAATCATAACATAAAAATACATTAATCTCGTTTATAGTTTGCTTCAGTTCCAATGTCACTCAAAGATACAATAAGTACTTTTCCCATTTTATCCAATTTAACTTTAACCTATCAAATATAAGTATGAAGCTTCTGATTCATTGACCAATTCAACAATAATATTAATAAAATCTGTATAGTCATTTGTTATATGTGCCTTATCTAGTGCATCATAATAATCTGCTCTATTTTCTGCTTTTATAACTACTGGTGGATAGCCACTTTGTATTAGTTCAAAATTCAATAAAAGTCTTGCCGTTCTACCATTGCCATCCACAAATGGGTGAATCTTGACAAACTCTCCATGTAAGAAACAAGCTCTTACTACAGGGTGTAAACCTTGCCAACCTTGATACTTATCAATCAGTCTCTGCATTTCATATGGAACGTTCATATATACTGGCGGTACATGCTTTGCGCCACTGATAAACACATTTTCATTTCTATATTTACCAGCATTAGTAGAATCAATTTCTTTCAATATTAAATAATGAACAGATTTAATATCATATTCCGAAAGATTACTGTTTTTGCCGACTAGATCTTCGATGTATTCAATTGCTTCTTTATGATTAATAATCTCTAAATGATCTTTTAATGGTTTACCTTTAATTGTTATGCCATTTTCTAAGACTACTTTTGTTTCTGATAAGGTAAGTGTATTACCTTCAATTGCATTAGAATTATAAGTCCATTCAATCATTAGTTTATCTCTTAATTGTCTAGTCATGTTTTGAGAGAATGGTCGATGGGAATCAATTATATATTTTTTTTCATCAATAATACTAAAATCTATGAAATCAAAGAACAAGTCATTAACTTGTCTATATCTTTTATCAATCGGCTTTTGCGAATCTTCTGGTATAAGCCAATTTTTGCCTACTTTTTTTGCACCATGAATTCTACCTTCTGCGCAAAGAATTCTTATTCTTCTTTCTTTAATGTTCCATTTAGCAACAAAATAAGATA
>JANJXB010000062.1 GCA_024709245.1 Acholeplasmataceae bacterium
TAATTGATGAGTGGCAGATGGCACCTGTGTTATGGGATGCGATTAGAACGTCAGTTGATAATGTGAGGGATGAAGGTCTATACATATTAACAGGATCAACAGTTGTTGATGAGTCGAAAATCATGCATACTGGAACGGGTAGAATCGCTCGTTTGAAGATGTACCCAATGAGCTTATTCGAGTCTAAGGAGTCGAATGGCTCAATATCATTAAAACAATTGTTTAACGATAAAAATTACAATATTGATGGCTTAAAATCAAGTTTAACCATTGAAAACTTGATTTTTGCAGCTTGTAGAGGTGGTTGGCCATCAAGTTTAACAAAAAAAACTGAATCTGCTAAACTACTTGTAGCTAAATCATATTTAGATAACATTATCCAAATAGATATTTCTACAGTTGATGGTAAGAAAAGAGAACCATTAAAAGTTCAATATTTACTTAAATCATATGCAAGAAACATAGGCACAATCTCATCGAATAAAACCATCATTGACGATGTTAATTCAAACACAAGCCTGTCTGAATCTGCATATTATGAATATGTTAACGCACTGAACAAGCTTTATGTAATTGAAGATATACCAGCATGGAATCCATCAATTCGCTCAAAAACCTCCATCAGAAGTTCGAATAAACGAATGTTCATTGACCCATCAATAGCAGCTGCTGCTCTCGGCGTCTCACCTCAAATGTTGTTACATGATTTTGAAACTTTTGGCTTCATGTTTGAAAACTTATGTGTAAGGGACTTAAAGGTTTATGCAACGTCACTTGGAGGAAGTTTATCATATTATAGAGATCGAATGAATCTTGAAGTCGATGCAGTACTACATTTAAATGATGGAAGATTCGCATTGATAGAGTTTAAGTTGGGAACAAAGCAAATAGAAGAAGCAGCAAAACATCTTCTTGAAGTTGTTGACCTTATTAGAAAAGCAAATGAAACTAGAAACTCTCAAAAATTAAAAGAGCCAGAATTATTGATGATTATAACAGGTGGTGAAATGGCATACACAAGAGAAGATGGAATTAAGATTATACCCATAGGTTGTTTGAAGCACTAAAAATGGATTGGTATGAGAATTAAAATAAGTAATATGCATCAATGAAATCAATTAAAACCTAACTGATTAGATCAGAAAGCCACATGCCGTGGGGGGGATACAGCATGTGGCTTTCTTTTTATATAGAACCATGTCCAATCATCTGTAAAAAGTACTCATGGACATAGGTGCTACCTGTGAGTTCGGGATGAAATGCCGTTGCAAGCATATGTTTTTGTCTAGCTGCAACAATATGTCCATCAACCGTTGAGAGAATATTGACATCTTGACCCACTCGATTGATGAATGGTGCTCTAATGAATGTCATGGGAATCATACGATCTGCAAAAGTATTGGTTGTGAAAAAACTGCCTAACTGTCTTCCATACGCGTTTCGTTTCACATCGATATCCATCAACTGCATGTGTGATTGTTCCTGATTGGTTAAATGCTTTGCCAGTAAAATCATACCTGCACATGTTCCAAGCGTTGGTAACCCTTGAGCAATCATTTCTTTCAGTGTTGAAAACATACCTAAATCATCAAGTAACTTTCTCATGGCTGTTGATTCACCACCCGGTAGAATCAATCCATCCATTGGAATGAGTAAATCTTTAGGTTGTCTGATTTCAAAATGATTGACACCAAGCTTGTTCAACATGTTTTGATGTTCGACGAAAGCGCCTTGAACTGCAAGGATGCCAATCGTCATGTCTATTTGCCTCGTTCCGCCATTAAAAGTTCAATTTCCGATTCATTGATACCGACCATGGCTTCACCCAAATCTCTGGATACTTCTGCAAGTATTTTTGGATCATTAAAGTTAGTGACGGCTTTCACGATGGCCTCAGCACGCTTCTTTGGATTTCCGGATTTGAAAATACCAGATCCGACAAAGACACCTTCAGATCCAAGTTGCATCATGAGTGCTGCATCTGCAGGTGTTGCAATTCCGCCAGCTGCGAAATTGACAACAGGTAGTTTTCCGTGTTCATGCACATACAAAATCAAATCGAGTGATACACCCATTTGTTTTTGAAGCACATAGAGTTCATCAATTCTGAGTGATTGGATATGTCTGATTTCCTTTTGAATCGCACGCATATGTCTGACTGCTTGGATGACATCACCTGTACCAGGTTCACCCTTGGTTCTGATCATGGATGCACCTTCAGAAATACGTCTCAGTGCTTCACCTAAATCTTTTGCTCCACACACAAAGGGAACCTTGAATTCGTTTTTATTGATGTGGTGTAGGTCATCAGCAGGTGATAATACCTCACTTTCGTCGATATAGTCGATTTCAATCGCTTCTAAAATTTGTGCTTCAACAAAATGACCGATGCGGACCTTTGCCATGACAGGAATTGAAACAGCATTTTGAATTTCTTGGATCATTTTGGGATCTGACATTCTTGAAACACCACCGGCTGCACGAATATCAGCAGGAATACGTTCTAAAGCCATCACAGCAACCGCTCCTGCAGCTTCTGCGATACGCGCTTGCTCTGCGTTTGAAACATCCATAATGACGCCACCCTTGAGCATTTGGGCGAGTTCTTTATTGAGTTGATAACGATCATTGTTCATGATGAGAATCCTCCTGTGACTTTTTGACATATTCATTGTATAATAAAAACTGGTATAGATAAATATTCAGATTAAGAAAATATAAACATACCAGATTGAGGTGAAGGTATGCAACTGAATCCAAAGCACAATCAAAGTCTTTATGTTGAACTTTATGAGCAATTTAAAACGATGATTCATGATGGTAAATACAGTGAACATCAAAAATTGCCTTCCAAACGTAAACTGGCTGCTTCATTAAAGATTAGTCCACTCACGGTTGATGCTGCATATCAGCAACTGATTGCTGAAGGTTATGTATATTCCATAGAAAAAAGTGGGTATTATGTTGGAAAACGGGTTGAACTCTTAAAGAAGAAGACTGAAACAATCACAAAACTTGAAGTTGAAGAAAAAGAACCCATCGTTAAATATCAATATGAACTCAAAACCAATGTCGTGGATACAACACTTTTCCCCAATGCAACATGGGCAAAACTCGCCAGAGAAGTACTTTCTGAGAACCATCACGAAATGCTGAATGATTTGGATCCACAAGGTCTTTACCGGTTAAGAAGAGAAATTGCTCGATATTTAGAACTCTATCGAGGCATGAGAGTTCATGAAAGTCAAATCATCATTGGGTCGGGTAGTACTTCATTGATTGGTATGCTGGTTGAGTTGCTTGGAAGACAAAAAAAATACGCCATTGAGGATCCTGGGTATGCCAAGATTTATCATTTATTTCAAGGTAACGATGTTGACTTATCCTTGATATCACTTGATGATTCGGGATTATCTGTCGATGTTTTAAAACAAAAGAAAGTTGATGTCGTTCATATCACACCATCGCATCAATTTCCAATGGGCATCGTGATGCCTATTCAAAGACGGAATGAACTTTTAAACTGGGTTTCTGAAACCTCAAATCGTTATATCATCGAAGATGACTATGATAGTGAATTTAGATATCAAGGTAAACCAATTCCAGCCTTGCAAGGACTTGACATTCATGATCGTGTGATTTATATGAACACTTTCACAAAGACGCTCGCACCCTCATTTCGCATGAGTTATATGGTCTTACCCAAGCATTTACTTTCACCTTATCTTGAGATGTCTTCATATCATGGGTGTACCGTCCCAAACTTTGAACAATTCATTTTGTATAAATTCATGCATGATGGCTATTTCGAAAGACACATCAACCGCATGAGAAATCATTACCGAGAAAAAATTGATCAAGTCATTCATTTACTATCATCTTGTCCACATGTTTCCATTGTGGGATATGAAGCGGGGTTGCACTTTCTGATCAAACTTCCTTCATACATGAATGAAACGAAGATTGTTTCTGAAATGAAGTCTCAAGGGATATTCGTTTCTGGATTATCGTCATATTATCAACAGATGAGTCACTATCAAGTATCCCCTGCGCTTGTGATAGGATATTCAGGGATTTCATCAAAAGATTTGATTGAAGCTATGCAAATGATATTAGACATCATACGAAAAAACGTCGTATAATAAAGAAGAAGCCACACTGATAGGAGTCACACATGAAAAAAATAATCTTGTCTGTACTACTCATATTGATTTTGTTCATTGCAAGCATTGGCATTCAGTTTGCCATCAATATGGGCATTGATCCGATTCCCTCTCGACCGAGCGAATCCATCAATTCAGGGGGTAGTGATCGTCTGCTTTATTATTTTGATAAAGCCAAAAAAGGTGAAGATCTGCCTGAAGGTATTGTGTTAACAGATGCTTTCATCAACAGTGAACTTGAAGGTACTTTTGAGTATGTGAATGGCAGATACGATGTTGCTGACTTTAGAGTCAATGCCTTGGTGAGACTTTATTATGATCACCAGGATATGATGCATCCGGATACAATTTTGGATATCAAAGAAGTATTACTCAATTTTAAGTATTGGATGGATCAGGGTGGTGAAGATTCGATGGTATTCTGGTCAGAAAACCATCAAATCTTGTTTGCTGTTGAAGAATATTTGGTTGGACAAGCGTTTCCTGATGAAATCTTCACAGTCGATGGAAAAACAGGAAGAGAACATCAATTGATGGCAAAAAACCGTATCAATCACTGGATGGAACAACGATACTTATACGGTTTTACAGAATGGTATTCCAATAACTATTATCCAGAAGATATTGGACCAATGGCAAATTTCATACAATTTGCTGACGATCCTGAGATGATTTTACGTATGAAAATGATCATGGATATCATCTGGTTTGATATGGCTTCACAAAGTTTTAAGTATGAAGGAATTGATGAAACATCACTTGATCCTAGAACGTATTATATCTTCATGTCATCATCCGGTAGAATGTATTCGGATAATAGAGCTTCAGATGATCATGGCAATCGGATGAGAAACTTTATCGATTTTGTCATGCAAAAAGAAGAAACCAAAGATTTTGAATCCAGTTGGTATACTTCAGCCAATGGATTCTTCAATGCGTTTAAACAGATGATGGAAGCGAAAAATGAGTTTGATGAACCCTTCTATGAAGTACCAGAAGTCATCAAAGAAATCTTTAATGATCCTGCATCAGAAAAGATCATTAAGTCCAGTCAATCACTCGATGTTGAAGAATTGGAGGGTGAAGGACTTTTGGGTCTTGAAGATCATCAAATCATGATGCAATGGAACATGGAAGCCTTCAGTAATCCTCCTGTTGTTCAAAATACAATCAATTACATGTCTCAAAACAACATGTTTAGAAATGAATATTTAAATGATTTCAAGCTGGTTAATTTATGGCCATTGAGAGTGTTTAATCTGTTAGGAATGGTCAGTACAGTATTACAACCCTCTACCAATGGGGTTGCAATTGAAAGAGCAAATGTCTATACCTATAAGACTGAAAACTATAGCATGCATACAGCAATGGCACATCAACCAGGAGAATATGCGGATCAGCAAGCAGTCAATCAGATCAATTTGTCGAATCAAATTTCTGTGTTTACAACACAACCTGCTAAAATACCACGTCGGAGTGGAACCCCAACGTATTGGACAGGTAATGGCAGACAAGGATATTTGGTTCAAGAAAAAAATATCAGTCTTCAGATCTATCAACCTCCAACCAAAGTTGGTTTCATGGAACCCATGATTATCGAAGAAACAACACACGTCTTTTTCCCAAAACAACTTTTTGATGAAGTCGATTTATCAAGATTAAATGAGGGTTACATCTTTGGTCGATCTGGGGATGCGATGATTGGCATCAAATCAAGATATGCAATGTCATTCGTTCCTTTTTCAGTGAGTAATCAAGAAGGAAACCGTGATGATATGCTTGTCAGAGGTAGTGTGAAGGAAACCTTAACCGATGATTATGATTTGGTTCAAACAGGTGTTGGAGATCATTATTTTGTCATCGAACTTTCTTCAAGTGATCGTGAAACCTTTGGGGCCTTTGTTTCTAGAATGACTGAGAATCATGTATTCTATGATGAATCAAGACACGAACTTTCTTATACAACAATCATCAATGGTGATGTTTCAGAAACCATGATGAATGCTCGTTTTGATACACATTTCAAAGTCGGTGAATTATCCATGGATATGAATTATCAAAGATATGAAAGTCTGTATCATCCAGATGGGAAAGTTCAAAGAAAAGATGAAATCATCCGATATGCATTCAATGGAAAAACTTTGACATTGAATTATCAGATGCTTCAAAGAAACGTAGTGAACTAAGATGAACATTGGTATCCAAACATATACCGTGAGAAAAGAAGCTCACAAAGATGTAATCCAAACATTTAAGACTCTAAAATCATTAGGTATTGAGCATCTTGAACTTGCCTATGTTTCATTGGATGATCAAACAATACAAGCGATTCGCGAATCAGGGTTAAAGGTATCAGCCATCCAAGCGACCTTTAAAACACTTGCAACAAAGATGGATGAGATGATTTCATTTGCAAAACAAGTTGATTGTCAGACATTGGTTGTATCGGTACTCCCTTTGCCTTGTATCCTATTGGGACAAAAAGCGCTTGAAAAGTTTGCATACCACCTCAACCTGCTCAGTCAACGCTATACATCAAAGGGTTTTAAGTTGGGATTCCATCATCACGACTATGAATTCAAAAGAATCGATGGGAAAACCAAATTGGACGTGTTATTGTCTCTCACTCACCCATTGATTGGTATTGTTTCAGATACCTACTGGTCAAAAAAGGCTGGATACAAGCCGATTGAAGTCATGCAAAAGATTGGAAAACGTCTGATTGGGGTACATTTAAGGGATCTCCACAAAAACAAAAGAAAAGATACGATTTTGGGTACTGGAACCATAGATTTCAAAGAAATTGACACATATCTTAAAAACCAACAAGCTTATCAAGTGATTGAACAAAATTCTAAACATCCAATCTCAGACATTAAGCAAAGTTTAAAAAATCTCGATAAAATAAAAAAGCAGTTCAGTGCTCGCTGAACTGCTTTTTTTGATTCGATTAGATTATGCGTTTTCGATGATACCTGCCATCGGAATGATGAGAAATGCCAACCATGAGAGTTGGAATGCATCAAAGAAGTATCCGATGGAAAAGAATAGGATGACTGCAACAAACGGGCTGATTGCAGTAAACTTGAATTTACCAGAAATCACAATACCCATCACTGGAATCGCAAGGAAAACTTGCCATGCCCAAGCCCAACCATTGAGTGCAAATCCTAAGGTTAGGAATGCTGCAATGGCTAGAATAATGGTAGAGAACATGGTAATAGCTTTTTTGCCGTGTTTACCTTTAAATCCATCCCATCCTGTGATGGTGATTTCGCCAAAGGCGATACCGACGACAACTGGAAGCATGAAACCTAATGCGCCATAAGTCCAGGATCCTTGAATATAACCCATGTAGAGATAGAATAAAATCGCGATGATAAATGATAATTCAAAGACAATCATTTTCAATACATTGTTACCATATAAAATGCCAATCATTGGAATGGCTAAGAAAACGAGCCAACCTGGGTTCCATAAATCATAGTAGGTACCCATGACAATGAATG
>JANJXB010000069.1 GCA_024709245.1 Acholeplasmataceae bacterium
CATCAAACCGTGGTTCCGGGTATCTATGTCCTTGAAGTTTCAGCAAGAGATTCAACAGGAAATACAAACTCATTCTTACTCAAGATTCATGTTGTTGACAATCGAAGCTCGCATTTCATCATTGATACAATCATCTTATCAAAGACCACAGCCAGTGCAATGACTGAATCAGAAATCATTGATTGGTTCAAAGCTCAATTATCATCAACTGGAATGACGGTCTCGCACGTGCGCGTTTTATACAATGAGTATGCCAACCAAAACCAGCAGGAAGGACAATACTATGTGTACTTATCGTATGAGTTTGAAGGGGAAACAGAATTGACTCGAATCATGATTGATGTCACTGAAGGTAATAGAACCCAAATCCCACTCTACATTTGGATTCCAATATCGTTACTCGGGATTGTTTTAACGAGTATTTTATACATCAAATTGAAAAAGAAGTAATATTTCAAGAAAGAATTGACTCTACCCTTTTTCTAGGGTATAATTCTTCTTGCGCGGGTGTGGCGAAATTGGCAGACGCACTAGACTTAGGATCTAGCGCCTTGGGCGTGCAGGTTCAAATCCTGTCACCCGCACCAAACAGTTTATAAAGAACGACTTTGTCGTTTTTTCTTTTGATGTCACTAGTTTACAATCTTTTTTAATAACATCCTTTATTGAACAAAAAGTGAAAAATGCCCTTACCATTTTGCTTGACATAGGGTATAATGATAATGTTGAATAAAACGCACTCTTTTAGGAGGTTATTTCATGTTGCAAATCGGAACTAAGGTTTTGAATTTCAGTTTGAAGGATGCCTACGGCAAGATTCACCAATTGAGTGATTATCTTGGAAAGAAAGTAGTTATCTATTTTTATCCAAAGGATGACACACCTGGTTGTACCACACAAGCGTGTGCATTCAGAGACGCCTATGATGATTTTAAGAAATCGGATGTGGTTGTCATTGGGATCAGCAAAGATGATCCAAAGAGTCACAAGAAATTCATTGAAAAATACAACTTGCCATTTATTCTCTTAAGTGATGAAGAATTAGTGGTTGCCAATCAATTTGGAACATGGGTAGAAAAAAGTATGTATGGAAAAGCTTATATGGGTATGAGCAGATCGACATTTGTTTTAAATGAACAAGGTATCATTACACATGTATTTGAAAAGGCATCTCCCAGTGAGAATGCTTCAGAAATATTAAGTGCATTATAAAGATTTCGAGGAGGCTAGATTTCATGGTAGCAAAAAAAGTGATTAAATCGATGGACGGTAACGAAGCAGCAGCCTATTGTGCTTATGCATTTACCGAAGTGGCAGGTATTTATCCAATTACCCCATCCACCCCAATGGCACAATATGTCGACCTCTGGGCATCAGAAGGCAAAAAGAATTTATTCGGAATGCCTGTGAAGGTTATTGAAATGCAAAGTGAGGCCGGTGCAGCAGGAACTGTCCACGGTTCACTTCAGATGGGTGCTTTGACGACCACATTCACTGCATCTCAAGGTTTATTGTTGAAGATTCCCAATATGTATAAGATCGCTGGTCAATTGTTGCCCGGTGTCATCCATGTTGCTGCACGTTCCATTGCTGCACAAGCACTCTCCATTTTCGGGGATCATCAAGACGTCATGGCAGCGCGTCAGACGGGTTTCTGTATGCTTGCATCCACTTCAGTTCAATCTGCAATGGATTTAGGTGGCATTGCGCATCTTTCAGCCATTAAGACTTCAGTTCCATTCATGCATTTCTTTGATGGTTTCAGAACATCACACGAAGTTCAATCCATTGAAGTATTGGATTATGAACTTTTTGATCGTTTACTCGATAAAGAAGCAGTGGCTCGTTTTAGAGCTAAAGGTTTGAATCCTGCACATCCCATCAGCAGAGGTACTGCACAAGGTGAAGATGTTTACTTCCAAACTAAGGTACTTCAGGCATCTCATTATGCTGGAATCCCTGATGTCGTGAACAATTACATGCAAGAAATCTCCAAAGTTACAGGTAGACCCTATGCACCTTTCGTGTATTACGGAGATAAGAATGCAACCGATGTTGTCATTGCAATGGGTTCAGTCATTGAAACTGCACAACAGGCAGTGGACCACTTAATTGCTCAAGGTAAAAAAGTGGGACTCCTTTCCGTACATCTTTACAGACCATTTTCTGCAGACTACTTCATGAAGGCAATGCCAAAGTCTGTTGAACGCATCACTGTTTTAGACAGAACTCTTGAAGCAGGTGCTTCAGGCGATCCTCTGTATCTGGATGTAAAATCAATCTATTATGGAAAAGCAAAACAACCTGTCATCCTCGGTGGTCGTTATGGACTTTCTTCCAAAGACATGACTCCAGGTTTAGTCCTTGCTGTCTATGAAAACATGTTTGGTCCAATGAAAGACAAGTTCACTGTCGGTATCAATGATGACGTGTCTCATACATCGCTTCCAATCAAGGCGGATATCGACTTAACCGATAAGGACACAACAGAACTCTTATTCTATGGACTGGGTTCTGATGGTACAGTCGGTGCAACAAAGAACATTACAAAGATTATCGGTGATCATACATCACTATATTCACAAGCTTATGCATCCTACGACTCTAAAAAGGCAGGCGGGGTCACCCGTATGCACGTCCGTTTCTCTAAGAGACCCATTCGTTCAACCTATCTCGTGAACTACCCACAATTCGTTTCTTGTTCTGTGGATACATATCTGACAAAATACGATATGCTGAAGGGTTTGAAAGATGGCGGTACATTCTTACTGAATACAACCACACCTGCAGACCAAATTGAAACATTGCTCCCCAACAAGGTCAAGCGTCAATTGGCTCAGAAGAAAGCAAAATTCTACATCATCAATGCGGTTGAACTTGCTTATGAAATTGGACTTGGCAGAAGAATTAACACCATCATGCAATCCGCATTCTTTAAATTGAATGATGGTTTGATGAATGCAGAAGATGCCAATAAATACATGAAGGAATACGCGGATAAGACTTATGGTCGTAAAGGCGGAGCCATCATTGAACAAAACTATGCAGCCATTGATGCTGGATATACAAACTTAATTGAAATTAAAGTCAAACCTGAATGGGCACTCCTTGTGGATGCTGAAAAGCAAGATAACAGCGACCGTCCTGATTTCGTGAGAAAGATTGCGGACATCGTGAATGCTATCGAAGGGGATTCACTTCCTGTTTCTGCATTCTTAGGATATGAAGATGCCCATATGGAAAATGGCACAACAGCTTATGAAAAACGCGGTATTGCCAACTTCGTTCCAGAATGGAGAAGCGAAAACTGTATTCAATGTAACCAATGCGTCTTCGCATGTCCACACGCCGTAATTCGTGCATTCTTGGCAGACTCTACAGAAGCTGCTCATGCTCCAGAAGGTGCGAAGATGCTCCAAGCCAAAGGTAAGGGCATGGAAGGTTATAAATTTACCATCCAAGTTTCTACATTGGATTGCACAGAATGTGGTGTATGTGTTCAAGTTTGTCCAACACCCAATAAATCTCTTGCAATGGTACCGATTGGTGATGAACTTGCCAAAGGTTCACAACAAACCGCAAATTACTTCTTTAACGAAGTGACTTACAAAGATTTAGGTACAGATACACCGAAGAATCTTTCCTTCCAGCAACCACTCTTTGAATTCTCTGGAGCTTGTGCCGGTTGTGGAGAAACACCTTACATCAAAGCGCTGACTCAACTTTATGGAGATCATATGGTGCTTGCCAATGCGACAGGTTGTACGTCCATTTATGGTGCATCGTATCCATCAACACCTTATACGACAAACGCTGAAGGCTTTGGTCCAGCATGGGCGAACTCATTGTTTGAAGACAATGCTGAATTTGGCTTTGGTATGAGAATTGCCTATGAAACCATGAGAGATAGAGTTCAAACGATTTTGAACAATCATTTATCTGAAATGCCCGAAGATTTACGTGCTCTTGCAGAACAATGGATTGCCAACAGAAAGAGTGCAGAAATCACACGTCAACTGAGAACTCAGATGTTACCACTCTTGGAAAAGATTGACAAACCCTATGCGAAAGAATTAATTTCACTCAAGGATTACTTTGTGAAGATTTCACAATGGATCATGGGTGGAGACGGTTGGGCATATGATATTGGATATGGTGGTATTGACCATGTCATCGCCAATAATGAAGATGTGAACATTTTAGTTCTTGATACTGAAGTTTACTCCAACACAGGTGGCCAGTCTTCAAAATCTGCTCCAACAGGTTCGATTGCGAAGTTTACTGCAGCCGGTAAAGGAACAAAGAAGAAGGATCTTGCTGCAATTGCAATGAGCTATGGACATGTCTATGTTGCTCAAATTTCACATGGTGCTTCACCATCACAAGTCTTGAAAGCATTGAAAGAAGCAGAAAGTTTTGAAGGTCCTTCCATCATCATCGCGTATGCTCCATGTATCGAACACGGTATTAAAGGTGGACTCACCAACTCATTTGCTCAAGCGAAACTTGCAACAGAATGCGGTTATTGGCCAACCTTTAGATTTGATCCAAGAAGAGAAGCTGAAGGAAAGAATCCATTCGTGATTGATTCCAAACAACCTGTTTGGGACAAGTATCATGATTATCTCTTATCAGAATCCAGATACGCACAACTTGCACAAATCAATCCAGATCATGCAGCTGAACTACTTGATAAAAATTTAAGAGATGCAAAGAGAAGATGGACAATGTACAAGCGTTATACTGC
>JANJXB010000068.1 GCA_024709245.1 Acholeplasmataceae bacterium
AACGATATGCGTTCTGTCCAGTTTGTGAATGCCACCAGGAACGAAAATAAGAAAGGTATCAGAGTGAACATGAAAATTAAGATGGCAGATGGAATGATGATGATATAAGCAAAATAATCGGTCCAAACACGTTTAATAAAAACACTCGCAGATTCCACTTTATTGATGGTCACGAAATCTTTATGAGTTCGGTATGCATCTTTGATACTGAAAATCCATGTAATCAACAAGATGACAACCAATACAACCGCAATAATCCCTTCACCTAACAAGACTTGAGAGTTATCTGCTGATTTCCATGTGAAGATGCGATCATAGGTAACAATTCTTTCACCACGATAAAAATCTCCGAGGACGAGTTTACCTAAAGTGAAGAATCCCCAAATACCACTGGTGATGAATCCTCCATAGTCACGAAAGAAATAAAGGATTCCATCTTCAGGTGGATATTGTTGTAATTCACCACCGAGAGCGAAGATATAACCGCTTGTTGCAAACTCAAAGATGATAAACAATAGGAAAATCAAGAAAAATGGTATTGCTTTGTACCACTGCTTGTTTCTCAATTGTCCAAGACCCATCACAAAAAAACTTAATAAACCGCTGATGAATGATTTGGGATGCAGTTTTGCGGCAAGATAGATATTTTTAAAGAAATTTCCGATACCATGAATCACTTTCAAGATCAAATGATAGACGCCCAAAGCGAATTTCTTGGGGAAAGATTTGATCTTTTCGATCAGGCTGGATTGTTGGTTCATATCATCACTCCATGTTTGTTAATTTACCATGATTATACCACAGTATTTGAAGACTTGTAAACGCTTTACAACAGGATAGGAGGGGTCATCGATTGCTTGAAATGTGTTCAAAAAAGGGGAGAAATAAACTTTATTTTCATGAAAAAAGTAAATATCTATCAATTTTTGAATATATTCACACTTCTAAGTGCCCGTTTTGAGGATTTGAATGATGTTTCTGTCCCTATTCTTCATCATTCTTCATTTTGAAGCCTTTCTTTTTAGGTGATACGATTCACTCATTTTACCTACACAAAGGAAACGGTTTCATATCCATTCAGTCGTTTTTTTAAGGAATTCTCACAATTTCTCAATGATTTGAAATAAAAAACACACCTAATTTTGATTTCATTGGGTGTGTTTAATGCATCGATTTTTTTAGATTTTGTAGCGTCTATCTTCAATGATGAAAAGATATTGCTTACTGAAGTTTTGAGATAAGAGGATTGGATGCGTAATCGAAAATGAACCATATGTCGAAGACTGATTTTTCATCACTTGCTCGAGTAAGTCTCTGATGAGTATTCCTGTATCCAAGATATTGTTACCAAAGATGAATGGATTACTGAGTTGATCGAAGACATAATCATTGGTGGCTACGAGGTAATATTCATGATCGATAATCGTGGCATAAGATAATCCGTCTCGATAACTTGTTGCGTTTTGACTACCTGTTCCTGAAATGAATGTTTTCAAACTCGACCCTAAAATTTCTGCGGTCTTAATCTTGTTATCAAATGGGAAAATCTGGTAGAGTGTCGCGACCGTGATTTGTTGACCCAAGAGAATATCCGCACGCGTTCCACCATAGTTATGGAAAGCTGCATCTGCATCTGTTTTCACTCGGATCAATTTTGCCATGTATTCTGTCAACACATATCGATCGTAAGACGCACTCGATGTTGCAATGACTGTATTGAGCAAAGGTTCGACGATGTCGACGTATTCATCAATGACAGATTTGACAGCAGAGTTCTCACTTTGCAGTCTTAAGTCTGATGATTCTATCAAGTTAATTGCAGAATAATCATAGACTGCTTTTAAAGGGTTAATCTTTAATGTCAATTTCCCTAATGCTTGACCATTCGCTCCACTCTGCATCACAGGCATATCGACTCCTGGTCTCGATTCAAAGCGAATGTATGTTTGGTGTGTGTGACCATTGAAGGTTGCATCGACTCTTGCATCACCGGTCAAGGCTGCAATACCTTGATTGGTATAATCCGATGCACCATGTGTAACAGCAATCACAACATCAACACC
Source organism: Acholeplasmataceae bacterium (assembly GCA_024709245.1). Classification (GTDB taxonomy): domain Bacteria; phylum Bacillota_I; class Bacilli_A; order Acholeplasmatales; family Acholeplasmataceae; genus Peloplasma. Next base: position 2,064 of record JANJXB010000068.1, read on the forward strand.
ATGATCTCTTCTCAATTCTGTTGCATAAAGTTCAATCCATGGCAGTGGATCTGCGAAATAGTATCCTTCAATTCTGGATTGTGCAATTGAAGACTCCAAACCATATCCCATGACACCGATGATTCCCACTTTAAGATTTCCCTTTTGGACAATTGTGTAGGCATCGATATGTTCTGGTCTTGTTGTAGTCCCCTCAAGAAACACATTGGCTCCAAGCAATGGGAATTGAGCTTTTAAATCTTCTGAATTGGGATTGAAATACTCCGTAACGGTTTCAAGTCCCCAATCAAATTCATGATTTCCAAGCACAAATGCATCTAAACCTATCGTATTTAAGGCATCAATGGTTGATGCACCACTAAAATAATTCGAGATGAGCGTACCTTGCAGGATATCTCCTCCTGCGATGAATAAAGTATTCTCTGGCTTAATCGATCGTTCACTGATGACTAGATTACCAATCTTCGATAATCCCATCTGATTGCCAGAATAAAGGATTGCACCATGAGTATCGTTAATGTAGAAAATGTTAAGTTCTGCTATTTGTGAAGGATCAGGAGCTGCAACGACCGTCACCAACACAGTGACTACTTTCTCATTTCCACTCGAATCTGATACTCGATAGATGAGATTATAGGTACCTTCAGTATCATATTGGACGAGTGAGTCATCAACATCAATTTCATCTGTGATGGTACCATCAACTGCATCATAGGCGTAAACACCAGTGACATAATCGGGGAGTGGATCTCCGATAAAATAAGTGTGATTTTTAGTTCCACCTACTTCGGGAGGAGTCGTGTCTAAAACAGGTGCTCCTGTAACAATGATTGTCCTTTGAGCTTCTGTACTATTGCCTGAATCATCAATAACCCAGTATGTGATTTGATATGTTCCTGGTGTCGTCAAACTGACATCATCTAGAAATATTTCAATCCAACGCGATAAATCTCCATCAACATCGTCCAAGGCTGTTACACCCAAACGATAATCTGGAACTGCATCTCCAATGACATAATGGATATCGGATAAACCTGAAAAAACGGGGGGTGTTGTATCGAGTGGTTCTGTTTGTTCGCACGCAATAAGTCCTAATGATAAACTTAGGACTGCGAACATGAATAGTATTCTCTTCATGTAATGACCTACCTTTGTATGAGTATTATATCATAAGTCTCTTTTCATCAAAGAAAAAAACATGATATAATTGAGCGGTGAGGTGTACCATGAAAAATCAACATACGATATTAGAACTATTCCTGACCTTCTTAAAGATCGGGGCACTCACCTTTGGTGGTGGTTACGCCATGATGCCCATCATGCGTAAAGAAGTTGTAGAAAAGAAAAATTGGGCAGATGATGATGACATCTTGAAAATACTGGTTATCTCAGAATCGACTCCAGGTGTACTTGCTGTGAATTCTGCCACATTCATTGGTTATAAAATTGCAGGATTTAAAGGCAGTTTGGTTGCGACGTTGGGTGTTGTCATTCCTTCTTTCATCATTATTTCATTGATCAGTCTGTTCATTGTTGAATTTAAACAGTTGACATTGGTGTCCTATGCATTTTATGGCATTCAGGCTGGTGTTGCCATTTTGATTACTCGTGCAGCACTCAAGTTATCAAAGAAAATTCATTTCAATGTATTTTCAGTGATGGTGATGATTTCATCGATGATGATTGCTTTATTGACGGGATTTAGTGTGATCTATATACTACTCATTAGTGCACTCCTAGGAATCATTTATGGCATGGTTGCGAATATCCGGGAGGTCAAGAACAATGTTCGTTGAAATACTGACGCTCTTTTGGATTTTCTTTAAGATTGGACTTTTCACCTTTGGTGGTGGTTATGCAATGATTCCATTGATTCGTCAGGAACTGGTCGGTGGTGGTTATATCACTCAAGAACTCCTGATCGATTTCATTGGAATTTCCGAATCTACTCCAGGTCCTTTTGCTGTCAACATGGCAACATTTGTTGGTATGAGTCAATATGGACTTCTTGGAGCAATTGCAACAACACTTGGTGTCGTACTACCCTCCTTCATTATTATTTTAATCATTGCAAGTCTTGGCAGTAAATTTCTAGAGTCTAGAGGTGTTAAGCTAGCATTCATCGGACTGAAGCCTGCTGTCATCGGTTTGATTTTTGCTGTATCTCTTTCACTGATTGTTCATGCAGTATTACCCAACATTGATTTTGAATCACAAGTCTTTGATTTCAGCGTTTTCAATATCAAAGGTCTCGTTATCATGAGTATAGTCATTGTATTGAGTCTATTTTACAAAAAAATGTCTCCAATCAAGATTATCCTATTGTCTGCCCTATTGGGTATGATTTTCTATTCTATTTTCTAGGGACATGAAAAAAGATTTAAGTTGGATTCAAACACATGACATCGCGCACCGCGGTTATTATACAAAAGATCAATCCATACCGGAAAATTCACTTTCCGCTTTTCAGCATGCCATATCCCATGGATTTTCCATTGAACTTGATTTGAATGTCACAAAAGACGGAACTGTGATTTCTTTCCATGATCATACACTCAAACGCATCTGTCGTGATCCGAGATCATTGTCAGACGTGACTTATGATGAGATACGTCATTTGAAATTATTTGAAACAAATGAGCATATTCCGAGTTTTAAGGAAGTCCTTGATTTTGTCAATGGAAAAGTGCCTTTGCTCATAGAATTGAAACCTCATGGTGATGTCGTAAAACTTTGTACATCATTTTATGATGATATCAAAGATTATCAAGGTCAATACGCGATCTTTTCGTTTCATCCGAAAGTGGTTTATTGGTTTAAGAAGCACCATCCTGAAATCATCAGAGGTCAAATCGCAGAGTACTTTAAACACGATCAAATGAATCGTATATTCCGATATTTGCTCAAAACCATGTTTTTCAATCGGTTCACAAAACCTGATTTCGTCAGTTATGGAATCAGTGATATGCCAAACAAGTACTTGGATAGACTCAAGAAAAAAGGGATGACCATCATCAGTTATGCTGCAAGGTCACAAGAAGACTTGAATCGAATCCGAAGTCTATATCATAATGCTGTTTTTGAGCATTTTAATCCAAAATCATCGAAATAAATCAAAAACACTTCAACCAAAGAGTATGATTGGGCGAAGTGTTTTGTTTTAGATCATCTTTGATATTTTCGAAATAACATCTTTTTTGAAGTGGTCAATGTATCGTGTGACATAGTCTATGATATCGAGATTGTCATCTAGGATGAGTGGTGTCAAGTCCATGGCATACATCAGTTGATTGGACTGATCGACATTGTGGGAAGTAAAAAAGGTTGCGTTGGCAAGTCTTCTCCCTATCGTTGCGTGATCATATCGCTTCCCCCCTGCAATCTGTGAATCAAAGACTTCAAGAAGCTCTTGTGCAAGCTTGGGATGACCACTTGTGTCCATCACGATTTTTTCGTCATCAAGCATCCAGTCAAGACCTCGCCAGACCTCACATCCATAAACTTTTTCTGGTCTTTCTTCAGGTTTGAGTGCTCGAATTGCATGGATGACTTTGACTGATACTCCGATGTGGGTATCATGTTTATCAGCAAAGTTGTGTGTATACAGTATTTTCGGATGTGCTTTTTGAATGAGTGAAGAAAGCTCAAGAACAATGAATTTGTTGTGTGGATCCTTGACTTCTGAACTTGGGTAATCCAGCATGGCAAGTGCACCATAATGACCTATCGAGGCTGCCTTGATTTGTTCTTCTTTACGCACTTCCATCATCATTGGATGGGTGTAGTGGGCATATTGATTCGTTCTTGCACTTCCAGATCCGTCGGTAACAACGACACCAAAAAACCATTGTTCTTGATCTTCGTAACATCTGAGTATACCATCATAAGCCATGATTTCTATGTCATCATGATGTGCAGCAATGCACATGTGTGTTGTACGCGTCATGGCTTTTTCTATTTCTACTTCATCTGGAATGTAGATCAGTGCATTCGGATTCTTGAGTTTCATCATGGACCTCTCTTTCTAACCTTTCAAAAAACATTTTGATAGAGATGAAAAAGCCCTGTGCAAGATCGAAGAATCTTACACAAGGCGATTGATTCAGATCTTCATCTTAATCCATGTCGACATCAAAGCTTTCGAGAACACCTTTCTTTTCAGCTTTGGAATCACCATGTTTGGTAAAAAACATCGTGATGAATGCAGTTGCAACAAAGAATGTTGCATAGGGGAATAGCATCTTAGGATTGATGGCGTCCATCAAATAACCCGATAGAATCGGAGTGAGAATTTGTGCAGCCATCGAGAAAGAGTAATAATATCCAGTGTATTTACCGACATTAGAGCCTTTAGCAAGTTCTACAACCATCGGATAAGAGTTGACATTGATGGTTGCCCAACCAATTCCTGTAAGTCCAAAGACGATAAACATCACCCAACCCGTGTCTTTGGTTAAGAAGAATACAGAACCAAAACAGAGTGTCAGTAAGATAATACCAGCCAAAATTGTTTTTCTACGTCCAAATTTAGTGGATAATATACCGATGGGAATGAATGCGATGATTGCAGTGACATTAGCAACCAATAGCGGTAATGTGAACGAAGGCAGTTGTAGAATCTTTGGGGCATAATCCGATACTTTGGTCATGACAGCATTATATCCCATGAACCACAAGAATACTGATCCTAAAATCAAATAAAGCGAAATCTTTTTATCTCTGGGGAGTTCATGCATGTCGTGAACTTCGGTTTCATCTTCAATCAAACCAAATTTCTTGTCATCTAATTCTCGTTGTTCTACCATCTTGGGTTCTTTAACTTTCCATAAGAAGAATGCAAGCACAAGTAACATGATGAGTCCAACGGAGATAAATGCCATGGTATAGTTCACATAGGATCGACCACCTAAACCAAAAACTGTAAGAAGAACAAGGGAAGTCACACCTGCTGCCGCACCCATCAAGTTGATGATGGCGTTGGCCTTGGATCTGAGTGGTTTCATGGTGACGTCTGGCATCAACGAAACGGCTGGAGATCTAAACACAGACATTGCAATGAGTGCGATTAACAATACACCGACAAAGACAATGAAATTGAGAGGATTTTCTGCTGTAATTTGCCAAGCAAGATTAGATAAATAGATGTGATAGAAACCATCTAGATAGGAAAGATCAAGTGGCGTAACGTCACCCGTGAGACGACCACTCATCACTTCCTGCATTTTCACATAGACATCATTTTCCCAAGCATCATATTGTTTTTGAGTTATTTCTTCTGTGAGCAATGCAGTATCTCGTTCAAGTTTCATCTCAACAATTAAGAGATTCCAGAAGACAACATTGTCTCTCACATCGTCTTCCGTGTCTCTGACAAGTTCATAACGTTCAATGATGTTATTTTCTGAATTTTCTATCTTAAGTGTTTGAATATTGTCGATGAATGATAAACCGATGAATGCAAATGCTGCAACCACGGTACCAATGATCACATAAGGAGTACGTCGACCAAGCTTATGATTGGTCTTGTCAGAAATGGCTCCAAAGAGCGGTAACATAAATAAAGCGAGCACATTATCCAGTGCCATGACAACACCAGACCAAGTCTGGTTGAGACCAAATTTATCAATCAAAATTTTTGTGATGATGGAATCATAGGTCTGCCAGAAAATCGTAATGATGAAGAAAGCTAAACCAACGTAAAACGTCTTTTTGTAATCCAGTTTCATAGTTTCATCCTATCTTTTGATCTATCGTTTTCATCATTATAGCATATTTTTTGAGCATAAAATCACAATGGAATGATTATTTCACAGGGAACGTTGTAAAGATAAAGAAAAGACGATCACTCAGGAGTCATCGTCTTTTTGGAATAACCTTAGTTCAAATACTCAAACCCAATCGCAAGTGCTGTTTGATTGATTGGAATCATTGAAACTTTCTTAGACCCTAAAAGGTATTTCAGTGATTCAATGATGGCTTCTTCTTTAAAGATTTGAGTCTTCTTCAAGTATGCACCGAGCATCACCATATTCGCAACCTGAGGCTTATCCAAAGATTGTGCCAGTTCACTCATCGGAACACCATATGCATGAATATCTTGTGGATTGACGGCTTGTTTGATTAAAGATGAATTGTAGAAAATGTTGCCACCTGGCTTGATTTTATCTCCAAACTTGGCGAGTGAAGGTTCATTAAAAATGATCAAATCATCCGATTTTCTAAATACGGGTGAGTAAATAGGTTTGTCACTGATGGTAATCGAACAATTTGCAGTTCCACCTCTGGTTTCAGGACCATATGTTGGAACCCATAAACTGTATAAACCTTGTTTGTTTGCTGCATACGCCAGGAGTTGTCCAGTGAGCATCACACCCTGACCTCCAAAGCCTGAGATACGAATGGTTCTAATCATGAGGTGTCACATCCTTATACACACCCAGTGGATAGATTGGGAGCATATTTTCTTTTGCCCAATCAAGTGCTTGTCTGGGCTTCATTCCCCAGTTGACAGGACAAGTCGAGATGACTTCAATCAATGTGAATCCTCTACCTTCCATCTGATAGGTGAATGCTTTCTTAATGGCTTTTTTGGCTTTTCGGATATTGCCTACATCATGCATTGATACACGTTCAACATACGCTACGGCTTCAATTTGACCAAAAATTTCGGATATTCTTAAAGGTGCACCATGTTGAATTCGGTCTCTTCCTTGTTGAGATGTTGTGGATACCTGACCTATCAAAGTGGTGGGTGCCATTTGTCCACCAGTCATCCCATAGGTTGCATTGTTTGCAAGAATAACAGTGATATTTTCTCCACGATTGGCTGCATGAATGGCTTCTGCAATACCAATCGATCCAAGATCACCATCACCTTGGTAGGTGAATACGATTCGATCGGGTAATACACGCTTGATTCCGGTTGCAACCGCGCATGCTCGTCCATGGGGTGCTTGTTGGAAGTCAGTATTAAAATATTCATAACTGAATACTGAACAACCTACAGATGCAATCCCAATGGTGTGATCCAGTATACCAAGTTCATCCATGACTTCAGCAACTAATTTATGAAGCATGCCATGGGTACAACCTGGACAGTAATGGGTATGTGTATCTGTCAAACCTTTCGATCTTTCATAACGTATCATGATTCCACCACCTTACTGTCGAAATTGAGAATGGCATCGACGATTTCTTCTGGTTCAGGAACCATACCCCCTGCGCGTCCATAGAATGCCACTTTATGTCTGCCTTTATCTGAAATAAGAACGTCATCTAACATTTGACCCATGTTCATTTCAACGACCATCAAGCCTTTGACACTCTTGGGGATGAGGTCAAATGCTTTTCTTGGAAATGGCCACAAAGAGATGGGACGAATCATTCCGACATTGATTCCTTTTTCCTTTAAAGTTTCAATCGCCGATCTTGAAATACGTGCACTTGTGCCAAAAGCAACAATGACATATTCAGCATGATCCATATTGATCATCTCAAAAGCAGTTTCATGTTTAATGATTTCATTGTACTTATTTTTGAGATCGATATTATGTTTTTCAAGGTAAACGGGATCAAGTCCAAGGGAAGTAATCACGTTTCTTCCTTCATGATATTTTGTACCGGTTGTTGCATATGTTTTTGGCTTTATATGGCGTTTTTTAACCGGTTTATCAAGATCAACCGTTTCCATCATTTGACCGATGAGACCATCGGCTAGAACCATTACGGGATTGCGATAATAATCAGCAATTTCAAAAGATTCCTTGATTAAATCCACTGTTTCTTGAATGGATTCTGGCGCGAATACAACCACACGGTAATCGCCATTTCCCCCACCGCGAGTTGCTTGGAAATAGTCCGCTTGCGATGGTTGGATACCTCCCAGTCCGGGACCTGCACGCATCACAGATACAATGACACATGGTAGTTCAGCTCCAGCAATATAGCTAATACCTTCCTGCTTAAGTGCTATACCTACAGAAGATGACGATGTCATGACACGTGCTCCAGCACCTGCAGCACCATAGACCATGTTGATGGCCGCTACTTCGGATTCTGCTTGTACAAACACTTTGCCTTTTTCTTGTAGATATTTGGAAAGATACTCAGGAACTTCGTTTTGTGGTGTGATGGGGTATCCGAAAAATGCATCTAGACCTGCAGCAACCGCAGCAAGTGCGATGGCTTCATTACCTTTCATCAATACTTTACTCATTCCATAACCTCCACTTTGATGACTGAATCCGGACAGATGATGGCGCATTGTGCACAAGCAATGCACTTGTCCATATCACTGACCGAGATCAGATTATAGCCACTGGAGTTGATCCGTTCTTTATCGAGATATAAAATATCGACTGGACAGAAAGATACACACAATTCGCAGCCTTTACACAATTCGTTATCGAACGTCAATTTTCCTTTTTTCACGAATTCACTCCCTATCGTTTAATGTAGTTGTCCTGCACGTTGTTAATGGTTTCAATACGTTTCTTAGCGTACACCTTAGCAGCAAGTTGTGTATGGATATTTTCATTTTCTGCTATTTTGAAAATTTGAAGCAGTCTGTCATAAATCTTTTCAATGTCTCTGGTTGCTCTGCCTATGTTGTATTCTTTAAGTTCATGATAAACGTTGATCAATCCGCCAGCATTGATGACAAAGTCTGGAGCATAAAGGATGCCTTTGTCTTTGATCATATTGCCGTGAATATCTTCTTCAAGTAAAACGTTATTTGCAGTGCCTGCAATAATCTTGGCTTTAATTTGTGGGATTGATTTGTCATCCAAAACACCACCGAGTGCACATGGTGAGAAAACGTCAACATTGAGTCCATAAATGTCTTTTGGATCTACGAATTCAACTTCTGGATGTTCTCTCTTCAATCGATCGATATGTTTCTTGTTGATTTCAGTGAAATAAATCTTCTTTGCTTTCATCTCAACCAATTTCTTGATGAGATAATATCCTGTTTGTCCTGCACCTTGAACTGCAAATGTATATTTGGAAATGTCTTCATCACCAAACTTAAATTGCAGCGCCGCACGAATACCATGGAAAGCACCTAAGGAAGTCATGGGTGATGGATTACCGGATTTACCTTCGAGTCCTACCACATGATCTGTTTCCATACTCACAAAGTCCATATCTTTTGTACTGGTATTGACGTCTTCAGCTGTAATATAACGACCATTCAAACTTTGAACATAACGTCCGAGTGCTCTGAAATATCCTTCGCTCTTGACCGTTTCAGGGTCTCCAATCAATACTGTCTTGCCGCCACCCAGGTTTAAACCCGCAGCCGCAGCTTTGTAAGTCATCCCTCTTGCAAGTCTTAAACAGTCAACAACTGCTTCCTCTTCTGTTGCATAGTTCCACAATCTAGTACCACCAAGGGCTGGTCCTAATGTGGTGTTATGAATGCAAGTGATGCCTTTCAATCCTGTTGTCTTATCATAAAAATAGACAATCTGTTCGTACCGGTGTTTCTCCATGTACTCAAAATGCTTAAAATCGCTCATGTTTTTCTCCCTTCGAATTTTAAAGCGCTTACATAAAATATTATAGCACACATATATGATTTATCATATATCTATTTTCTTGTATTTTTTTCTTATGCTGGACAGAGATTCAATCCATTTGATGGATGAGAATCAAAAAAATAGAATGCTTCTCTGGAAACATTCTATCGTTAACATTTATTCAAATGTATCAAGTGCTTTTTGTAAGTTTTGAATGTACATCCCTACATGCATCCCATCCGCAAACGCATGATGCGCTTGAATGCCGAAAGGCATGACAAGCTTTTCTCCAGAACTTTTGAATTTACCCCAAATAAGTCTTTGGACTGCATCATATCGATCAAGATTGTGTGCATGTGAAACTTGTGTGAAAGATGCCCATGGAAAAGTGGTGATGTACACAAGATCATGTCTTAATTCCGATTGTTCATTTAAAAATTGGGTCCCTTGTTCCGTGGATATCCGTTTCGCTTTTTGAACAAAGGAAGTCAGATCTTGATCGAGATCAACAGTGACAATTTTGAACCGATCTGTATCCTCAATTCGGTCTGTATATGATGGATGAACTTGATCCAATAGATACGGCTCATGATTGATGTAACGGTATCTAAAATTCTCGATTCGATTGAGTTCTGTCATTGCAACATGCATGAAAGATAAATAAAAAGACAACTGTTTGGCTTTGATGCTTTGATAAAAGTGAGTGACATCAAGTTCAAACGTCATGTTGTATTGAGGAACATCAACATCTTTATAAAACATGTAAATATCTCTTCGATTCCAAGTTTCTATATCGATTTTTTTCATGATTCACCTCTTGAGAAAGGATACTCTATTTTGAAGCATATTTTTCATCAGTCTACTGTAAAAAACAGCATCATAACCATGGACTGTTCCCAAAGTATGGTGTGAAATCACATTTACACCCGCTTTAAGTAGTTTTTCTGCATACAGAATGCCTTCATCACGCAAACAATCATATTCAGCGGTTTCAATATAAGCTTCGGGTAAATGACTCAATTCGGCAAGCGATGGTGAAGCATAATGAATCAGTCCTAGATCACCGTTTTTAAGAT
>JANJXB010000074.1 GCA_024709245.1 Acholeplasmataceae bacterium
GTTGATGTTTTCCATAGCTGTCATTTTCGAAAAATGAATGGGCATTTCAAAAGATACACCAATTTTTTCAAAGAAGGAGTGATCGAGTTCTGCAATATTGGTCCCATCATAGTAGATGGCTCCTTGATAAGACTCGAGCAGTTTGATGAGGATTTTCTGTGTTGTGCTTTTCCCTGCACCAGAGGGTCCCAAAAATCCAAAGATTTCACCTTTTGCAATATCAAATGAAATTCCTTTGATGGTTTCTTTCTGATTTTTTGGATAGGTAAATCGTAAGCCGTCTACTTTAAACATGGGGTTCAATTCCTTTCTTGATGAGGTCAATGAGACCTTTCACTTTATGTTTGATTTCATGTGGATCGACAATATCTTTCATATATTCAGCTAGGGATACTTTATTTGAAAACTCAATCATCACCGATGCAAGTAGAACCGGATCGATATCTGCTCGAATGAGTCCCTTTTGCTGATCGATTTTGATGAAGTTTACATAGAAACTGGTTGCAGCATCCGTAGCCTTTTTCATCATGTCATGTTCCTTGAAGATATCCGACTCCATCATCTTTTGTCCAGCTTTCATCAGTTTCGGATAAGAAGATGCAAATTCAATCCCTGAAGTGTAGATATTTTCAAAGCGTTCTAGGAAAGGTAGATCTAAAGAAGGTTTCATCAGATCACCAATGAACTGCATCTTCACCTCTCCAATGTATTGAAAGACATAATCAAAAACATCTTTTTTATCTTTGAAGTACTGATAAAAACTACCTCGAGGAATGTTTGAGTCCCTAACAATATTCGATACATTGATATGTTCAAAGGTATGCATGGCACATTCAGCAATAATCGCTTCTGTGATGCGTTCTTTTTTGTCTTTTGGTAGATTGTAGAATGTTTGATTTGGCATATTTACCTCAATATGACAACCTTGTCACATTGATAGTATACACCGTTATTCAAGACTTGTCAAATAAAAAAGGAAGCATCAGGGCTTCCATAGATTCATCATAAGGCTATTGGATTTGACAGGGCTTTTCGATTTCCTTCGACATCCAAAACAGACCAATCACAATGAGTATCAGTGAAATCAGTTTGTAAGGTAGTCCAGCAAGAGGAAGAGCAATGACGGAAAATGCAATACCGATTGATGCAAAAAAGGCGATGACACAACTTGTACATCCGTATGTCAATATTCCAAACAAAACAGATAAAAAACCAAAATTCGTTGATTTACCTTCTTTACCCTTGATTTCAACCATGGCTGTTGAAAAGTTCATTAAAAGGGCAGATAATAAGGACATGATGATATTGAGCGCGATGTTGGTAACAACTAGCATCACACCGTAAGTTTCTCGCATTTCGGAGTAGGACATGTTGAGACTATCGACGATGAAATAGATTAAAAGAAAAGTGACAAGGAACAATGAACCTTGAATGATGTACTTTTTACTGAGTTGCATGGAAAGTGCTTGTTTGAACATCGTTGATCACCTCATCTAAAGTTTAGTAACTTCATTAATTTAAGTATATCATAGAGTTCAGTTTCCTTATTTTGAAATGCTTTCGATTGAATTCTTTGAGATCTGACTTGTATCATTTCATCATTTTCTAATCCTTTCATGTTGACAAAAAAGTGATATCTTATATAATAAGTGTGTTATGGTTTATTATAGTTGAACATATAGTTTATAAATAGTAAACAATATGAGCGCATGAGAATGAATGTTTACCGCTGGTAAACGGAGGTGATGACGATATGGCTGTTTTGATTGAATTAAAAGATGTCACAAAAGAATTTAATGGCAATGTTGTTTTAAGAGGCATCGATTTAACGATCGAGGAAAATGAATTCGTCACACTTCTGGGTCCATCAGGATGTGGAAAAACGACCACCTTGCGCATCATCGGAGGATTTGTAGATCCCTCTCAAGGGGAAGTTTTATTTGCTGGGAAAAACATTCTCAACACTCCGGCTCATCAAAGACCGACCAATACTGTCTTTCAACGATATGCTTTATTCCCTCATCTCGATGTTTTTGAGAACGTTGCATTTGGTTTGCGTGTCAAAAATGATTCGATTTCCACATTAAGCAGAATCAGACAAATCCAAGATCAATATCAGGAAACCCTCAAGCTTAAAAAAGATGCATCAGAAATTCGGGCATTAAAAAAACAGATGAGAATGGAAATCCAAGTCTTAAGAGATCCGAATCATGATCGAAAAAAACAAATTGTCGAACTTAAAAAGACACTCCATGAAACTTCCGATTTAGCGAACAAAGAGCAATTAAAATCTCAAATCAACTCAATCAAATCAGAATTCATCACCAAAAAAACAAAAGAACTTGAAATCACCGAAAAAGTCCAAAAATACTTGAAAATGGTTGGACTTGAAGGCTATGAAAAAAGACAGGTCCATAAACTCTCAGGAGGTCAACAGCAGCGTGTAGCCATTGCACGCGCGCTGATTAATGAACCTATGGTACTCCTGCTGGATGAACCTCTTGCAGCACTGGATTTGAAGCTTAGACAAGAAATGCAATATGAGTTGAAGGAAATTCAAAAAAACTCAGGCATTACGTTTATTTTTGTCACTCATGATCAAGAAGAAGCACTCACGATGAGTGATAAGATTGTGGTCATGAATCATGGTGAAATCTTGCAGGTCGGCACTCCTGTTGATATTTACAATGAACCTGCAAACCGATTTGTTGCCAATTTCATTGGTGAATCGAACATCATCGATGGCATCATGAAAGATGATTTTCTGGTTCATTTTGATGACAAAGACTACGTTTGTGTTGATAAAGGTTTTGCAAGAAATCAAAAGGTGGATGTCGTCATTCGACCAGAAGATATCGATATCGTTCCTTTCGGAACCGGCCACATCAGTGGTAAGGTGATATCAATCGCATTTAAAGGTGTTCATTATGAAATTGATGTGAAAACCAAGGATCGCATCTTTACGATACATACTACGGACGCTCAAAAAATGCATGCTGAAGTGGACTTATCATTTGGTCCTGAAGACTTGCATGTCATGGAGCAATGGTAATGCAGAAAACTTACCTATTCAATAAAAAGTCATCTCGAAAATCATCGAAACTGATGACCGATCAAATCCTTGGTATCCCCTATTACATTGTATTGATTTTACTCATCGTGATTCCGATTGTGATGATGATGCTCTACTCGATCCAACAAGAACAACCCACAGGAGTTTTCATCATTCGGTTTACATTTGAACATTATGCGAGATTTTTGTCAGAAGCTCAATTCATTCAATTGGGATTGCAATCATTATCCCTTGCCGGAATAGCAACACTCATCACGCTTTTCATCGGGTATCCTCTTGCTTACTTGATTTCAAGAGCGAACAAGCGCACGCAACTCTTACTCATTCTCTTGATTACTGCACCCATGTGGGTGAATATCCTTTTGCGTACAAGGGCACTTCAACAAGTCTTTGAAATGATTGCGCCTTCCATTCTTGGGTCTGATTTGGCCATCATTCTGGGTATGTCTTATATTTATCTTCCTTTCATGGTGCTCCCAAT
>JANJXB010000083.1 GCA_024709245.1 Acholeplasmataceae bacterium
TTGGGCATGTCCTGATGGAAATGAGTAGCCTGTCGTTGTCCAGTGTTCAAGGGATACAACTCCAGCATAGTTGTAGGGTCTGAGTCTTTTAAAGAGTTGTTTCAAACCTGTATTGACGATGGCTGAAAGTAGGAATGCGAATACAAATTTGTGTGCAAATTTCTTACTGACTGTCCAGTAGAGAACAACAGCCACTGCAATGAAAAAGATTTGGTCTCCCATTTGGGTAATGATGTAGAAAAACCAGTCGAATATTGGATTTCTAAGCGATTGAATCCATCTAACGATTTGTAAATCCATACTATACTACCTCCCTGGTGATGTGTGTTTCTTCATCTTTTGTGAATTCCACAAGATGGAATCCATTAGGTCTATCAAAGTTTATCTGATGATCGATGAGTGATAATGATTTTAATTTGTTCACCATGCCTAACCCCATCTTATAGCCGTAGTCCACTTTGTTTTGGACTGCATTCGGTTTAAAATCGAGAATATCAAAGGGTATGAAATGAAACAGTTTATGGGGTTCGATGTTGATGAGTAAAATATCTGATTTCTCGTATTTTTTCGGTGAAAACCATCCATCAATCGGTACAGCAATGATGATATCACAACCTGCATCGATCAAAGGCTGAATTGGACAATTATCTACAGCTCCTCCATCAACATAAGATGATCCTTCAATTTCTGTGGATCCAAATAGAACAGGAATCGATGCACTGGCAAGGACCGCCTTGTGTGGATCGATAAAGTTATTCAGATGAAAGACTTCTTTTTCCATCCGGTGCAGCATGACCTGTTCAACCAATGAACCTTTCTTGAGTTTAGCTGCAGTCACATAACCTTCAATCTTACTGTTTCTGATTTCTGAAAGACTCACTTCTTTGGACAATTTCTCATACATTTCCTGTAATGAAAAAAGTCCCATCCGGTCCATTTTAAACCGATCTAAACCTGAGCCATAAATTTGATGATTGTCAATTTTCTCCCAGATTTCAACCATGCGTTCAAATGACATCTTGCCCATGACAAGCATCGTATTGATGGCTCCAATGGATGATCCTGAGATGTGATGAATCTGTTTTAAAATGCCAACTTCTTCCAGTGCTTTCAAAACACCAATTTGATAACTGCCTCGTGCACCACCGCCACCTAAGGCAAGACCAATTTTATGTGTCACGATATCACCTTTGTTTCAGTATTTTTTTCATGCGCATTTCCTGATCTTTTTCTTTCAGAGTTTCGCGCTTGTCATAATCTTTTTTACCTTTGGCCATTCCAATTTCTAATTTACAGAGTCCCTCTTGTAAATATATCTTTAAAGGAACAACTGTATAACCTTGTTCTCTGGTTTTACTAAACATCTTGAGTATCTCTTTCTTGTGTAAGAGTAGTTTTCTAGGTCTTGTTTCTTCATGATTGAATTGATTCGAAAAATCATACTTTGCAATATGGAGATTATGAACAAATGCTTCGCCTTCTTTAAATGTAACAAATGAATCATTGACAGTCACTTTACCGAGACGAATCGATTTAATTTCACTGCCCAAAAGCTGTAAACCTGCTTCATACGTTTCTTCGATGAAGTAGTCGTGTCTAGCCTTTTTGTTTTGAGCGATAATTTTCATGACGTTTATCCTTCTTGTTGGGTTTCTTATCAATGATGGAAAAATCCATCTTTTTAGCTGCAAGATCGACATCGAGTAGTTCTACCTTGATGGCATCACCGAGTTTATAGGTTTTACCTTTTCTTCCGATGAATGTGAGATGCGCTTCATCATACATATAGTAATCATCTAGAACTCTTAAAGGGACGAACCCTTCAATTCCATTCGAGAGCTTAACAAACATTCCAGAAGGCATCATCTGTGAGATGATTGCTTTAAATTGGCTTCCGATCTTATCTGACATGAACTCACAACTCTTCAGTTTGGCAACATCACGTTCCATCTGAACTGCTTTCCGTTCTTGATCAGATGTGTGCTGTGCAACTTCAGCCATGATGGATTCAAAGTGATACATATCCTTTTTAAGGTTGTTCGATTCCGCTAAGACTAAGCGATGAATGATGCGGTGTAAAATAAAGTCTGGATATCTTCTGATGGGTGATGTGAAATGCGTATAAAAACGCGCACCTAAGCCATAATGGATGGAACATTGCTCACTGTATTTCGCTTTTTGCATTGCTCTTAAGAGGATCATATGAACAATGGTAGTATAGGGAGTATCTGCTGTATTTTTGGTTAGGATCTGTAAAGGTTTCGGATTTCCGAGTTGTTTTAAATTGACTGGGAAACCCAGTTTGGCAACCGTTTGAAGTGCAGTCTTTAACTTGATGGGATCCGGTGTTTCATGGATTCTATAGATGGAAGGTAGTTCTGCATGAAACATGTGGAATGCGATGGTTTCATTCGCTATTAACATGAAACTTTCAATCAGTTCTTCAGCTTCATCAGTTTTACGTTCATAAACATCTAAGACTCGGCCCTTGTCATCAACGATGAATCCGAGTTCGGATGAGGTGAATTCAATCTCACCACGTTCTCTTCTGATTTTCTTCAAAATCATCGATAACTCATTCATTGTGACCAGCATTTTTTCAATGTCATGATGATGCAAGGATTTATTGTGAATTAAGAATTTATTGACTTCATCATAGTTCATTCTCCGTTTGCTTTAAATCATCGACTTGACGATTTCATAGGAAACGACTTTGCCTTCAGGGTTGATGACCATCAAGCATGAAAGCGTTAGTTTGGTTTCATGCGCATTGAGTGAACAGAGATCATTGGATAATTTGTGTGGTAGCATCGGGATCACACGATCTGCAAGATAAGAAGATGTACTTCTTCTGTATGCTTCTTGATCGAGTGGTGTACCTTCTTTGACGTAGTGACTGACATCTGCGATATGAACACCCAAATGATACATCCCATCAATCACTTTCAAACTGATGGCATCATCTAAATCTTTCGCATCTTTTCCATCAATCGTGATGACAAGTTCATTTCTAAAATCTGATCTTTCTTTCATTTCTTGATCCATATCGATTTTGATATCGGATAGAGAATGAATCACTTCTTCTGAGAACTGTTGTGGCCATTCGTATGCAGCAACAATCTTCAGTGTATTGATATCCGGATCGTTCACATGACCAATCAGCTTTTTAACATGTGCATAAATGGCAAATTGGTCAATGGATTCAACTTCAAGCATCACGACATGACCCACAACATATCCTAGAGCATTCAAGACTTCAAGTCTACGGTCGATGTAGGTATCGGGTTGAAAAAAGAGTCCTCTTTCTGTTTTTTTCAGGGTTGCTACAATGACATTGAGCGCACGCTTAACAATTAAAACAACTCTAGGCTCGACACCCTCTTTCACTAAGACAATATCATCATGCATGGCATCCATCAAATCTCTACCTTCAAGATAGAGGTCTTCTGTTTCTTGTCTCAAGAAGCCAAATGTCTTCTTATGATCCAATCGACCAATCAAAAGATTGGGTTTTAAGGACACAAAGTGCTCGTCAATGACCAAATAAGGATCCTTTTCAATGGAATCCAATGGATATGCTTCTTTCGGTAGTCTTCTTGTTTGTTGCGTGTAAAAATCTAAATAGATGTTGTTCATATCATAACCTCATCATCATTATATCATATCGATCATACTCTAAAACGTAGAAGAAAAAGCGATTTTCATCGCTCTTTATCTGTATAGTGTACATCTAATCTGATTGGTTTAACCGATTCAGTCACCACTGTACCATCAATCAAGATGGCTGGGTGTCTGTATTTCGACTCTAAAACTCGATAGGGAATGGGATGGCCGTCCAATAATATCTGTTCTTTGCCATAGTGGTATTGAATCGTAACAGGAACCCCTTTGATGCGTAATTCAACCAACATACCATCGAGTTTCTTGGGTAAAACTGGATCAATGACGATGTCATCGTGTTGCATTCTAATTCCCAACACATTTGAAAGTAATTGGTTGAGATAGATGCCAGGACCTGATGAATAGAGTCTCCATCCACCTTTGACGGCTATAGAACCTGAACGAATGCGATGGAATTCCTTCTTAGCTTCATATCGATCCATGAACCATGCATCAGAACTTGAAAAATACATATTGCTTTGACGATAATACGCATTTTCAACCGTATCTCTAATCAAGATGGGATTAATCGTCATTAAACCTTCCCATGCTTCATTGGCGTGTCCTATTTTTGCCATGGCTTCGATGTATCTGATGTGGGCATGAACATATTGAAGACCAATCTCACGACCGAAATTCGCTGCTGTTTCTGCTCGAGTGAAGAATGTCTTTCTACCGCTCTTATATTCAACGGCAGTATCCATCAGTCTTACACCATCTGGATGCTTGAAATAGCGATTGATGATATCACAATACGGATGAATCTTCTTCGGTTCAGCAATCTCAGAAATCATCGAACGTGTAAAAGGCAATAATCGATATTTTAATCCTGTTTTATGGTCTTTGGGATGAAGGAGAATGATTTTTTCTGTTGGCTCAAAGACGACGAAGCCTGCAGGGATACCATCAATGATGATGTGTGTCTCATAATCATGACGTATGTTGTTCGCTAGCGTATGCAGTTCATTGGCATAGGAAGGATAGGCTTCTTCGATTTCATCAGCAAACACTCGAATGGCTTCAAAGAGCAATGCAACTGTCCAACCCGAAACCATCTTATTGGTTAAATCATGATTGGCAGGTTGTAGAGTATCATCCCAGTCCCCACCACCATAACGTGGAAGATAAGTTCCTTCAATGAATGATCGCTTGATGGCTAGGATTTGTTTCTTAACATGATCAAGAATGGATTCTTTTTCTGCGAAATTGTTGATTTCTAGAGACATGTAGGGCACTTTTTCATCAAGGATGGACAAGTCGCCTGTTTGTTTCAAGTAATATCCTAAGGATCGAAGCGGCCAAACGATGATATCTCCATGAGATTCATGGGCTTGAATTCTATAATACTGATCAAACATGAACCATTGTGGAAAATCACCATTTTCAAGAAATTGCCGCTTGTAAACCTTCGTCAATATTTCACGTGCAATATCATGTCTTTGATTGGCTGTAAAAAACTCAAAAGGTCCTTGGCAGACATCACGGGTTCCCCATGCAGCTCCATTGTATTGCTCGAGTCCATGAGGTGATGCGTAATGGACGAGTGCATTATGGGCATACCAGAAAGTCAAATCATTCAACTTATCAAGCTCATGTTGTAACTTGGGATGTTTAAATTGGATGTTTTGAATCATCCCTTCAAAGAATTGAGTTCCTTTCTGATCTGCTTCTTCATAGGTCAAGGCACGTGTGATTTCAAATTCCGGTTTGAGTGTTCCTTCAATCGAAAGACTGAATGCACTCATATCCATATAACCCATGATCAGTAAACCGTGCTGAGCTTCAATGCCAAAAGCATTTTTTTCATCCAATACAATGAAAGGCGATGAAGAAACCATGCGGTACTTCAAATCTTTGTAGTGATCAAAAGCCATCGTATGAGGTTGTGCAGGAATCATGATGGTTTGATCTTGAAGAGTGACGTTAAGATCATTGCCATATTCGGTTTCTTTCATCAAGATCTGATGTGTAACAATGACATCATATTTCTTTTTGCTTAACGAGTGAAGCGATATGGTTTCCCGGTTTTCCTCAATATCGACATAACTATCGATAAAAAGACCATCATCTTTGAGCTGATAATACCATCTCGTTGTGGTTCCACCCATTTCATAATAAGTTGGTACGCCCAAAATGTGATATTTACCGTCAATCTTGACATACATTCTCGTTCCTGAAATCTTTTGTGCATTGAGTGGATTTCTTAAGTCACCTGTGAGTTTATTGAATGTCGTATTTCCCAAAACCACATGGGATGAAAACATTCCAAACATAAAATTGGTGGTTGCCATGACGTTTTCTGAAACATGGAGTAGATCCCCATGGACCATCAGATGTCCATGCTGACGTTCAACAAGCATTTCTTTTTCTTTCATGACCACATGATGGTGATTTTTTGTGAAAAATGAATACACTTCATCTTCATGCATTTCTAAGTGTCGGATGTCAGAAAAATGCTTCTTGATATCAGAAAGCCCAAAAGAATCACCGTTTAAAATCAGATTTGGATTGAGGAGTGTTGGAGTTTTCTTAGGACTATTTCGCATTGAAAACAACTTTGTCTTCTCAATCGGTAAGACATCAAGTGCATGTTCAGTAGCATCATATCCATGTGGATAATAAAAACCATAGAACTTCACCTTTTGAATGCCACCCCCCATTTCAATCGGTGCACTTTGCAAGGTTAAATACGAGAACTCATATTGATAGATTTTATTTTGAAGATGATCATCAAAAACAAGAGTTTCAGGAAGACCTGTCGTTTTGTAAGAGAGTCCAAAGAACTGGAATCCATCTGTGGAATACCCTATATTGGGTGTATACGAACCTATTTGTAAATATTGTGGTCTACCCTGATTCTGTTTTGCAGAAAGCGTATATCCCTTTTCTCCTTTAATGGCTTTGTAATCAATATATTGTACTGTATATGGTTCGGATGATAAAACACCGGATCTCGACTGAATCGCTACATCCTGTCCATAAAAGACATCAACAACATGATGTCCTGGTCCATCTAGAAGAACTTCATAATCCCACTGAAATTCTTTTAACGTCATGATGACTGCGTACTTGATATCTAAAAACATACCCCGCCAGATTGCACGATCTTTCTCCGTGGTGAAATAACTTTCGGAGTGCTTGCCGATTAATCGAGTAAATTGATAACCATCCTCCGTTTTTGCTCGAAGGTAAAGATTGGCAAGTGTACCATCAATGGCATTACCTCGAACCAAATTGATTTGATGGTCTTGATAACTGATATCGAAAATATCGCCTGTATCTAAAAAGCGAAAGACGATACCACCGGTTGAGAGTTCTTTAAGTTGTGGATTGTTTTTGATGATCATGATTTGACCTCCTCATGAAGTCTAATAATTTCGCTTTGAACATGTTCTGAATCTTTACCTACCATGATTTGGAACCGACCCGGTTCAATGATGAGGTGTCCTTGCTCATCAGAGAATCCAAGATCATCAGGTGTCAGTTGAAATGAATAAGTAATCGTTTCTTTAGATTTGATCCAGTGTTTTTGGAATCCCTTGAGTTCTTTGACGGGTCTTGAAATCGATGCAGCAAGATCTCTCATGTACAGTTGTACAATCTCATGCCCATCAATCTCTGAGGTGTTTGTGACATCGACTTCAATCTTCAATGTCTCATGAAAATGAAGATCATGCCGATCTAATCTCATCTGTCCATAGAAAAATGAAGCATACGAAAGTCCATGACCAAAAGGAAAGAGTGGTTCATTGTCAATATCTAAATAGTAACCTGTAAACTCATTATCGATGCCTTTGACCTTAGGTCTTCCCGTATTGAGGTGATTGTAATAGAGCGGAACCTGACCGATGGATTTTGGATAGGTCATCGTGAGTTTACCGGAAGGATTATGAATACCCGTCAGCAATTCTGCAATGGCTTGGTTCGCCATGGATCCTAAGAAGTAAGCATCTAAGATGGCATTTGCAGATAAAATGTTAGTTAAATCCAGTGGTCTACCGTGATATAAAACAACGATAGATGGCTTCATGATGCGTTTAGCGAAAGATACATACTCTTCCTGATGTCGCGGAAGTTTGATGTCTGAGCGATTATGGGCTTCACCACTTTCACGTTCATTTTCACCCAGTGCAAGGATGAGTAAATCCATCTGTTTTAAAACATTGATTTCTTCGTCTGTATAGGATTCTACCTTTTGATCTGAAACATAAAGGATATCAACACCGAGATGTTTTAAACTATCCTCTAAGGTCTGATTGAGATCATTTCTGCCATGCCAAGACCAGGGTCCATTGGTTTGTTTGGTTTTTGCGTAAGGTCCGATGATACCTATCTTCTTGTTTTTTGAAAGAGGTAGAATACCATCATTGGTTAAGAGTACAGCTGATTCAAGTGCTGCTTCTTTGGCTTTTTGAAGATGGTCTTCACATCTCACGAGTGCCTGTTCTCGTAAAGTACTTGCACCTTTATAAGGATCTTCGAACAAACCAAGATCATCTTTAAGCTTCAAGACTCTATAAACTGCTTCATCAAGAAGTGCCATATCGACCTTACCTGATTCAATGTGTGTCTTTAAATAATTGACATAACAAATGGATGCCATCTCAATATCAAGACCTGCTTTGATGCCAAGAATCGCTGCTTCAGAATCATTTTCTGCGACTCCATGTTCGATGATTTGATGCAGCGAGTCATAATCCGAGATGGTCACCCCATCAAATTTCCATGTTTCTCTTAAAACAGTTCTGAGTAAATGTTTGTTTACGGTTGCAGGAACTCCATCCACGACATTGAAAGATGTCATGATCATCCTTGCACCCGCTTGAATGGCTGCATGATAACCTTGCATGTATTCATTGAAAAGTCTTGTTCGAGACATATCAACGGTATTATAGTCTCTACCAGCTTCAACTGCGCCATATGCAGCAAAATGCTTCACACAAGATGCGAGATGACCGACCTTTTTCAAGTCGTCACCTTGAAATCCTTTGACCATTTGAGCTGTCATGATTCTATTCAAATACGGGTCTTCTCCTAAGCCTTCAACCACTCTACCCCATCTTGGGTCTCTCGTGATATCGACCATCGGTGCGAAGGTGACATGAATGCCTGCCGTTGAAGCTTCTAAAGCACTCACTTTTGCCATTGTGTGAAACAACGAAGGATTCCAGGATGTCGATAAAGCAAGTGGAATTGGAAAAATGGTCTGATATCCATGAATGATATCTGCCATGAAGATCAAAGGAATCTTGTGTCTGCTTTTTTCAAGATAACGTTTTTGTACCTGAATCATTTCAGTGGCATTCCCAATCCCTAAGACAGAACCTGCTTTAAAAATTTTAGATGCTGTTAAACCGAGATCGGTGATGTTTCCAGAGACTTCTTTTTCGAGTTCCTGGATGAAAAAGAACGGTGCGATTTGCAGCAGTTGTCCGATTTTTTCTTCAATTGTGAGTGTTTTGATCAAGTTGTTGATGTTCACGGATATGCTCCTTAATCCATGTGCGCTTGATGTTTAGATGGATGCTTCCTCCACCTTCATGACCCGCATTTGGATATTGATAAAGTATTTTTTCAGTCAAAATGGATTGATAGGTAGGTATAAAATACGCTTCAGGACAAATCATGTCGATGCCACCGGTTGAGGCAATCACAGGTGATTTGATGTTTTGTGCGTGATGTATTAAATCGATGTACTGAAGTGTCTTTAAGGCTTCTTCTTGTGTAATCATGCCTGAATCGACATATTCACTCACTTCACCAATCGATCCATTTCTTGTTGCTAATCTTCCTTTTAAATAACTGTAGGAAGGAACATCTGCGCAAGTTAGAAAGACTTTAGGATCGAGTGCAGCAATCGCAAGTGCGACACCACCACCTTGTGAACCGCCATGACTGATGAGTTTCTTTGAGTCTACGAATTCTAGATGATTAGCTAAATCCATAATTCTGAATGCATCCATATAGACATGGACCATGTAATATTGATGAGGGTCATGAATTCCTTTTGTCATGAGCTTTGAGTTTCCAGAACCATAATCAAAATCATCTTTGGATAACCCAGATTGACCTCTCACATCATAAGAAACAACAGCATAACCATCTTCGACAAAATGCATGTGTTCTGATGGGTGTCCTTTATGATACATATACCCGTGATGTGTCACAACACATGGGAGATTTTTCCCATGTTTGGGATAGATCACATAACCATGGAGAAGGTTATGTGTGAATCCTTGACAGGTAAATCGTTTGAGATCTACAGATTCTGAAATAGATTCATGCGATATCCACTTGATATCCAGAGAAATCTGTTTGGAATTTTCGATTTTATTTTGCCAAAATGCATCAAAATCTTTAGGTTTTTCTAATGTCGTGATGGGTGCTAACATGATTCCCTCATGATGATGGATCCTTCCGGATGTCCAACTTCCTTGATTTTTTGTTTGGTCACGATATCGACAATCGCTTGAGCAACTTCTTTACCCCATTTGACGTGATCGATACCAATCGTTGTCAATTTCGGTGTGATGTATTCACCAAGATAAATGTTATCAAATCCAGCAACTTTCACTTCTTCAGGAATTTTAACCCCTTTTTCTCTTAAAGCCTGCATGAATCCGATGGCAGATTCATCATTGGCACAATACACGAATTGGGGACGTTTTTCCATTTTTAGATACTCTTGCCCAATCCGATAACCTCCACCAATCGTGAAGTCGCCATGAAAGACTTGATGATTCTCAATCTTTTCATCTTTGAGCGCTTGGATGAAACCATCATAACGGTGATTATTATTGAATGCATCCGAAGGTCCTGACAAATAAGCAAAATCTCTGTGTCCACGACTGATCATCATCCGGATGAATCGGTAGACTAAACCTTCATTGTCAATGACGGATGAGTAAATATTGTTACCCGTAAGTATGCGATCAAGTACATAGAGAGGCAACCCATAATTCGCATAGCTGATGAGAATTTCATCGGTAAGTTCGCTATCAAAAATGATGGCTCCATCGACTTGACGTTCTTGAAGTAGATTGGATGATGATTTCCCAGAACTCACCACAATATTGAAATGATTCTCTTGCAGTTTCTGTCTTATTCCCTCTAAGACATCACTAAAAATAGGTCCAGCAAACCCGTAAATAAAGACACCTATATTGCCTGTCCTTTGAGTTTTTAGATTTCTTGCTATCCCGTTGGGGTAATAATTTAATTCCTTGGCAGCAAGAAGTATTCTCTGTTTCGTTTCTGGATGCACATTGGGCAGGTTGTTCAGTGCATAGGATGCCGTTGAAATGGAAACGCCAGCTTTTTTAGCAACATCTTTGATGGTCGGCATGTCTTATCCTCCGATACGTATGATACAAGCAAAATAAGGGGGTATCTTCATCTCTGGTTTGATTTCAACTGCATGATCATTTGAAATCAACAGTGACATGTTTTGATAGGGTAAAGTAATGTTTCGTTCTCTATTTGCAAATGAACCGATCACAAGGACATGTTGATCCTCATGATGACGTTCATACATGAAGAGCTCTTGATCTTCTTGATGAAGCAATCTGAAATCACCTTCTGTGAAAACATCCAACTTCTTTCTGAGCGCGAATAAATCCTTATAATACTGGAAAACACCATGAGAATCCTGAACATCATGTTGAGCATTGATTTCCAGATAATTGGGATTCACATCAATCCAAGGATTGCCTTGGGTAAATCCTGCATGCTTGGTTTGATCCCATTGAAACGGTGTCCTAGAGTTGTCTCTACTTTTTGCATAAATGGATGCCATGATACTTTCTTCAGTAAGACCTTCATTTTTCAAGATTTGATAAATCTGCTTGGTTTCAATATCCCTATATTGATCCATGGATGAAAATCGAATACCTGTCATACCAATTTCTTCACCTTGATAGACATAAGGAGTCCCTTGCATACCATATAATACCGTCGCAAGCATTTTCGCACTCTCTTTACGGTATTCTAAAGATCCATATCGACTCACCACTCTGGGTTGGTCGTGGTTGGATAGGAAAAGTGAATTCCAACCTTTTTGATACATCAGATGTTGAAGTCTAGTGAAAACTTTCTTAAACTCGACAAGATCTAAAGGTTTCAATGCCCATTTGCCTTGACCGGGCATTTCATCTAAACCCACATGAGCAAACTGAAAGACCATATCAAGCAATCCCTTTTCAGTGATATCTCTGGCGCGTTCTATCGAAAGACCTGGCATTTCGCCTACGGTCATGATGTCTCTATCTTTAAAACATGTGTCATAAAGTTCCTGTAAGAATGGATAAAGATAGGGTCCATCCGATAACTGAAAACGATCAACATCCTTACCAATCAAATCAATGACATCGAGTCTAAATCCATCAATGCCCATATCGAGCCATGTGTTCACAATTTGATAGATATGCTGTCTTAATTCCTTGTTTTTCCAGTTCAAATCAGGTTGTCTTTTCGAAAACAAATGGAAGTAATATTGTTTGGATGTTTCATCGTATGTCCATGCAGGACCCCCAAACACTGAACCTATCGGTGTCGGTTCATCTTTCCAAATATAATAATCACGATATCGATTATCTTGAGATGATCTCGCCTCTTTGAACCAGATGTGTTCATCACTTGTGTGATTCACGACAAGATCCATGATGAGTTTAAGACCTTTCTCGTGTGCAACTTTGATCAAGTCTTTCATATCGTCCATGGTTCCAAATATCGGATCAATCGAAAGATAATCTGAGATGTCATATCCATTGTCATCCATCGGTGATTGATATACTGGAGATAGCCAAATGACATCGACACCAAGATTTTTCAAATAATCAAGTCTTGAAATGATGCCTTTCAAATCACCAATGCCATCACCATTCGAATCTTGGAATGACAGTGGATAAATTTGATAGACAACTGCTTTTTTCCACCATTTTAATGCCATTTCAAAACCTCCAATCCTGTTTGAATGAGAGGATGCTTCATGAATGCTTTGTACACATCTTGACTTAAATATGCATTGACCATGAGTAATTCTAAACCTTTATTGATGGCATAATATCGTTTTGATATCCATGGTGTATCACCTTCAAAATTGAATGCATCATAAAACCCGCATGGACCCCATAGATTTGGAATCTCCATCATTTTTTCAATGGATTTCATCACAACTTCTGGACACATGGGTAACGAACCAATCATAGAAAAAGGAGCGACTGTTCCATCGGTATTCAGCCTTTGATCTGAGTTCGGGTATCCTCCCCAAACACGATACCCGTGGGGTGTATCGGATGCTGAACATCCAAACAAATCTTTAGAATATGTTTTAAACTGTGGATGTTGAATGGCAAACTTCTGATGGGCGAGTGTTGCTTGTTTCGCATTATCAAACCATGAAATGCCTTGATGGTCTTTTACATTTTTCAAATTGAGCCAAGCCAGTGGAAATTGATAGACAAAGAGCGCATTTCCCGGTGAGTAAATGTATTCGATACCTTCATAACTTCCTTTAACTCTTGAAAATCCTTCATATAATTTCAGGGAAAGCGGGTGCTTTTGACCTGCAACCATGACATACATCATCAGTTGTTCAGCAAACATATCCCAATGATGGATGAATCCTGGTTTCTTCTCAACATATGCGCCATCCTTGTCTGGATTATACGCCATATGAAGCAAGGTCTTTCCATCTCTTTCAAAGATGAAGTCATCCCACTTGATACGGTTCATCAAGGATGAAGTGATGTCACTTAATTCTTGATTTTGAAAATAAGAATCGACGGTCAGTAATCCACAAAGACATAATGCTGTATCAATTGTTGAATACTCTGTTTTCCCATGACGAAGTCCTGTCTCATACGTAAGGAAATGAGCAAAAAAACCAAAGGCATGAGGTAGATTCGTGAGCGTTTTCGCTGTAAGGAGCGCTTCATGAAGGGCATCTATTTTCGAAATCCATCCTTGTTCAACACCAATGACCAAAGATGATAAATAAAACCCAGTGCCGGCAATCGATGCGACATGTTGTTTTTCAGAATGGTCAAGAACCAACCCAAAGCCTTGGGATGTTGGATCCAAATTGGTGTATTTTCTAAAATAGGAATATGCAGTTTTTTGAATGTCATGGAGTATTTTTGTGTTCATAATGTCCTCATTGAAACGTTTCGATAATACACTTCCATTATAATCTTACTTACAGTAAAAGACAATGGAAATCACATTCCATTCTATCTATGAAGCTACAGGCACAAAATCTAAAACATCAATGGCCGTCTGGATATAAGGTACTTCCATGTAAATCTCCCAAATCATGCCAGATAAGTAGTTTTCAATCATCAATACGGCAATCCCTTTATCGATACCAATAATGTCTGGAGCAAACCATCCATTGGTGGAATAGGAAAGATTATAAGCACCTTTAAATCCATAAATGCTCCAAAAACGATCAAATGTACGGTAATGTTCTGCAGCTGCAATCGCCTTTTCGGGTCGAAAAACGATGGAACCAATCGCGCCATACGCTGGAACTGTACCATCAACAACATGCGCATTGCCTGCAGAAGGTCCGGATCCATAAGGTCCGACATAACCTGTGGGTCCATCGGAAGCTGACATACCCCATGAATTTTCATGAATGCCACTGAATCTGGATGTTTGAGTCTTCGCAAACGCGATGGCTGCATCGACTGCATTGACTGAATTTGTAAACCAGTTGAATCCTGTCTGATCATTATAGGATTCAAAGTCAAACCATGAATGAGAATATTGATAAGTGAATAAAGATCCAGTCCATGTGAGATAGAAACTACCATATGATTCGGTTGCTGATGCTTTATCGGATAAGAATTTCATCAATTGATATGCACCTTTACCGACTGGATAGTCAGGACTTCCAGCAGCAAGGATATAGATCATCAACTGCTCACCATACATATCCCAATAGCCTGCAAATCCATCTTCAGGTTTATAACTCATATAGAACTTATTGGCAATCGGATCAAAATACCAATCCCATTCCATTTCTTCATAGAGTTGATAGGCTAAATCTTGAACTCTTCCTCCAAAGAAACGACCAGCAACAAGTGCTCCGTTGATCATGATGGCAGAGTCGATGATGGACACTTCCGAGTTCCAAACGCGAACTCCAGAATTCATATCTAAAAAGTGATACCAGAAACCATGTGTTCTTTGCAAGTTTTGCATGGTGACCAGTGTACGATAGGCTCTGTCTTCTCCTTCTTCACGTGTGATCCAACCCGCTTCAACACCAATCGGGATTGCTGTAAGTCCATATCCTACGGATGCGATGGATGCTACACTTCCTGGATTGCCTGTAATCGTGTTAAAACGATCAGGAATCAAGCCATATCCAGGTGAAGAGGTATTGTCATTGGCGAGTTCCCAGAAAAAGTTAAAACCAAGTTCAAGTTCATCTAAAATGACTTGACTGACTCCGGTTCTCACATGGTCTCGGTAAACTTTTGTGTTGATGGGTGTTTCGGTATCGATGGGTGTACTCGGTATTTCAGTTTCACTGCCATCATCACAGCTTATCAGTAAGAAAGTAAAACTGAATATCATCAGTAATGTTGCAATTTTTTTAATATATTTCATTTTATTCTCCTGTAACACCAGTTTTTTCAACGCCTTCGACAAACCAGCGCTGAATGGTGAAGTATACGATGACCATCGGTAAGATGATGAGTAAGGTTGCTGCAAGTCTGACACCTTCATTGATGCGAAGGGCTTGATCGGATGGGTAGAGTTGTGTATATTCTGAAACAAAACTTGCAAGTCTCAGTTGTAGATTGGGATACGCACCTCCTAAAAACAATGAGGTGATGTAGGTTTCATTCCAATACCACACAAGACCAAACAGGAAGGCAGTAATGAAG
>JANJXB010000045.1 GCA_024709245.1 Acholeplasmataceae bacterium
TGAGAAGTTTTGCTCGATTTATGAATCATTATGTCATTCGTTTAAAAGTGAGTATATCTGGGATCGAGCATATTCCAAAAGAGGGACCCCTGGTTGTATATGCCAATCATAAGGCGTATTCAGATGCTTTCGCATTATTGGAAGTTTTTAATCGCCCCATCACATTCACCCCTAAGAAATCAGTTTTATCCGTTCCAATATTGAATCAATGGTTAAAAGCCTATGAAGTGTTTCCCATCAATCGATCCAATCATCGTGAAACTGCAAAAGACCTCGAAAAAGCAGTAGAAACTGTTAAAAAAGGACTTGCCATTTCAATCTTTCCAGAAGGAAACATTAAGTATCGTCATGAGCAAAAAGTGACTGAGATGAAATCTGGTGCTTTCAAATTAGCGCTTAAAGCGAAGGCGGATATTTTGGTGGTCAGATACGATGGAAATCATTTAACCAAAAAAAGAACTCCATTCCGATCGACAAAAAGACATTTAACCATCCTACCTGTTTACCGTTATGATCAATTTAAAAATCTACAAACTTCAGAAATTGCCCATGAAGTGATGGAAATGATTAATAGAGCAGAAGACATGAAAATCATCAAAATGACAAATCAGTGAACATTTCTTGTTTAGATATCGATGATACTAAAGTAAATACCTCGAAAATCACAGTAAAAAGATGACTTTTTGTTCCAAATCATGTAAGATAAGGGTGTATTCCCCATATATAGATTTTTAGTTCGACTAGATTAAAGATTAAAGTATTTGGGATTTACGGATTTAAGCTTTAAGAACCGAAGAATGTATGATTTGTTTTCTGTATGTGTATATATGGGGAATACTTCTTATGAATTTTAATTCTATTACGAGACTGCGCTGCAGTCTTTTTTCATGAAAAAGGACTTCACATGAGTGAAATCCTTTTTTATCTTGATAGTTTTGAAATCCATTCATGAGGTACAGGACTGATTTGATGCATGATTGCCCCGAGAAGAATGCCACGATCCGAACTTGCTCCACCTAATTTTGTATTTTTAACAATGAGGTCCTCAAATGATTTTGCATGACTCAAAAGATGAAAAATTACAGGAATGGAATATGGAATATGACATGAGATTCCTGCATGTTCAGAAACAAATAACGATGTGTCATCCATGGTAAGTGCTGCTTCAAGATGGCTCTGATACTGTTTTGGAGCTAAACGA
This sequence comes from Acholeplasmataceae bacterium, assembly GCA_024709245.1. GTDB lineage: Bacteria > Bacillota_I > Bacilli_A > Acholeplasmatales > Acholeplasmataceae > Peloplasma. Next base: position 1,202 of record JANJXB010000045.1, read on the forward strand.
ATGGATTCATGAAGAACTTTTTCCAAAGGTTTTTGGTTTAAATGTTCAAAAATATCATCAAAGACCTTAAAGAATTGGGCATACTCCGAATAATCCGTGAATAGCGAAGCGAGATCGATGGCTTGTTCATTAGATAATCCAAGTTCTTTACAGACCAGATAGGGAATGAATCCAACCAAGTGATCATCATGAATCAAGAGATCAGGTAGTCCTAGTTTTAAATCCCTATTGATGACATTCACAATCATTTTCTTGCCATAAGTTTCTACGTATCCGTGATAAGATCCACCAGGTCCAATCTTTTGATATATCAATTGTTCATAACCCTTTCGATCAAGATTAGGATTCTTCAAAAGGGCTTCATAGAGCCACTTAACAAAATGACCTTGTGTTGTAAGTGAGCCGACTTTGGCATCAGGATAAGCATAGTATGACTTTCCTGCTTCGTTATATTCAGAAAGATTAGGCATTTGAAAAAGCAGAGACTTTGTTTGACTTAAGCGTTCAAGATATTCCGTATTGTACATCCAATTGTAACCCATGCTTGCAGCGTTTGCGACTAGTCCAGGCAATAAGTATTTGTTCATGGTTAACGCACCTTTCTCATGAATTCTTGTAAAGCTGTGGTTTTAGGTTGATCTAAAATCGCTGTGGATCCTTGCTCGACGATTTCGCCTTTGTCCATGAAAATGACATAATCAGCGAAATCCTTCACGAAATGCATGACATGAGTGACGAAGATGAAATCCTTACCTAAGCCCTTCAACTCTTGAATGGCTTGCAACACTTCATAAGTCAGAATTGGATCAAGTGCAGATGTCGGTTCATCAAGAAAGATGATATCGGGTTTGATGGATAAAGCCCGTGCAATCGATGCTCGTTGAGCTTGACCACCGGAAACGTTTTTGGGTAGTTTGTTTGCTTGATCTGATAAGTGAAGCATGGAAAGATAGACTTCAGCCTGTTCCTCTGCCATTTGTTTGTCCATGCCACGTGTTTTTTCTAAGACAAGGGATATGTTTCTTTTGAGTGTCAAGTGAGGAAACAAGTTATGATTTTGAAAGACAAATCCAACACTCTTGCGATAGATTTCATCATTCACATCAAAACCATTGATTTTCACTTCACCACTAGTTGGTTTTTCGAGACCACTCATGAGTCGAATGAGTGTCGATTTTCCTGATCCAGACACACCAATGATTGCAACGGATTTATGACCTTCCAGCGTGAGATTGAGTTGTTTCAATACTTCAACATCATAGGTATGACTAATGTTTTTGAGTTCAATTTTCATAATGACCACTTCCTTTCAATCATTTTGGTGAGTTGAGAAAGTGGGATTGTTAATAAGAGATAGAGAACCCACATGAGCAAATAACCTTCTACAAATGCGAATGTTTTCGATTGTGCAACCCGGATGGCATAATAAAGTTCGTTATAACTGAGTACATTTAAGAGTGCACTACCCTTGATGATCATGGAGAAATTATTCATCATCGGTGGCATGAGGATTCGAATGACTTGAGGAATGATGATGTAGCGATATCTTTGGTAGGGTGTGAAACCAAATAAATCCATGGTCATGTATTGATCTTTTGATATGCTGGAAAAAGCGGATTTATACACATTCATCATGTAGGGAGTCATGTAAAAGACCAAGGCTGAAAAACCTAAAGCATTGCGTTGAAAGGAACCAAATGCAGGTCCGATGACAAATGCTGTAATGACAACAAGAACAAGTAGAGGTGTTCCATAGATGATTTCTGTGAAGACATCGGTGAGTGCATTCAAATATTTGATTTTAGAAATGGAGAATAAGTAAAAGATAAAGCCAAGGACAAGACTGCCGAGCAATGAAAATAGTGATACCAAAATGGTGTTGATGATTCCTTCAACAATCATTTCTCTATAATCAAAAAATTGCGTGATTGAAAAATCTGTCGTCTGTCTGAGGACGACAAAGATGACAAATGACGCAACGGTCAAAATAGCCAGGATGTAAGCTATAATCTTATTCATTGATGTAGAAACTTAATCCGTAACGTCCGAGACGGTCCAACAAGACAGCATCCCATTTGTTCGCAAGAACTTCGTAAAGACCTTCATCATCATTGAATGTTGCGATAAATGCATTGGCCTGTTCAAGGAGTTCAGTGTTACCTTTCTTGACTGCCATACCGATTGGACTTGAAACAAATGAATCCCAGATGACCATGGTCGTTGTTGGATTGGCTTTGAAACCATCAACAACCGGATTTGCACTCATGAGTAATACATCCGCTGTTCCTTGAGCTACAGATTCAACTGCAGTTCCCAAATCAGTAGCTTCAGTGACAGTCTTACCGTAAGATTGAGGAATTGAGGACGATACTTGTGATGCTATACCAATGTAACGCGCTGATTCGATGGCCAGAAGATCTTCAACTGTGGAATTTTCAGAAAGACCATTTGCAGTCGCGAAACCTTGATTGACCAAAGTGATGATCTTAAAATAAAAGTATGGATCTGAAAAATCGACGGATGCTTTTCGTGCTTCGGTGATACTCATGGACGCAATCACAATATCAATTTCTCCAGCTTGTATGGCTGGAATTAAAGCACTAAATTCAGTATTCACGATTTCAACTTCACGATTTAAGAATTCACCGAGAGCATAAGCGATATCGACGGAGATTCCTTCAGGGTCGTTTGAGGTATTCACAGTTTCGAAGGGTGGATATCTCAAATCCATACCGACTCTTAAGACGGATTCATCTCTGCCGCATGCTGCAAGCAATACAATGGCAATCATTGCCATGAGTGATAAAAATATTTTTTTCATAGGTAAAACCCCTTTCGTAAGATAACTTTATTATAGTGATTATAGATATAAGCCTCAACCCATATGCAATGATTCAAGCAAAATTAACATAACTGAACCTATTTTCTCATCTTTTCACATGATTAACAAAAAGCCTGCAAAATGTTTGCAGGCGATTTGAATTAATCGATTTGGTTGTTTGCCCAACGTTCAATGAATTGAATCAATTCCTGATATTTGGGGCTTCTTGCATTTCTGACATAAAATCCTGAGGTTGCCATACCGACAATCAAAGCTTCATCTGGTTTGAGACCAAGGAGCAATCCAAGTACATATCCTGAGTTAAAATTGTCACCTGCACCGGTTGTGAGAACAGGTTTTGCACAGAATGGACCAAAGTCATGATAGAAAACACCATCGATGACAGTACAAGAACGATCAACAGGATGAATGACAATGCCATAAATTCCAGCATAGCGATAGAGTGCTTGATTCAAATCCTCTAGGGATACAGTCATGTCTTTCAAAGACTTCGATTCGAAAAGATTGAGAACTCCTGCGACATCATAAGCTTCCTTTTTATTCAAACCTAGAATGACTCTGAAGTGAGGATTGAATTGTTTTAAAAGATCGATGATTTCAATGATTTCGTGATGTTCTCTTTTTTCTGGGTCGGCAAGGTCAATGAATAAGATGGGTTTGATCTTACGTTTCGGTAATGCGGGTAATATTTCAACGATCATTTTCTTCCAGAGTTCAGTCATTTTTGGAAGCATGGACCAATTCACTGCAGCAAACAGGTCAAGTTCAGAAAGCAGTTTAATCAATTGATTCTTACCAACGACTTCAATCAGACGCTCGTAATTGACATCTTTCAGTGAATCCATTTTGCCAAGCATCAATTTTCCATCCAAGAACTCCAGCGCATCCGTGTGGCCATTTTCAGCAATGGTGTATAGTTTCGCAGCAGGTTCCATTTCCATAAAGACTTCATGGATGTTTGGGTTTCCAAGAGCTCCGATGTACGTGATTTTGGGATCATGTTTGGATAGTGCATTGCACATGATTGGACCGTTACCACCGATTTTTTTGACTGTGGGCAACAATTCAATGTTTGTTGACAATCCACTCGCCTTTTCAATCCGTTTTGCGAGGGCTAAAAGTGTTTCAATTCGGGTGAAATGTTCACTGTCTTGTCTTTTATCGACAACATGAATGATTTCATCCACAAAGCCATCGAAACCAAGCACCATATTGAGTTGCTTAGGATCTTTTGTCAGTAATTTTTTTGCAATCTCTAGTTTATTTGGATTCATTCTTTTTCGTTAATCTCAAAGAGATTTGCTCCTTTCAATGATGTGACACCTTATGAATAGTATATCAAAAAAATCGAAAAAGTCGATGATAAACAGGCATGAAACTTTTTGAACGCATCGTTTCCATGAAATGTTCATCTTCACAGGAGAATATAGTGATAATGAAACCAAATTATGATATGATAATCATGCAGTATGTTAAAAAGGAAATCTCATGAAAACAACGCTTTATCAAGCCGCTCAACTCAATCAAATTGAAGTACAAAATCATATCAAATCCGTCTTGAAACAAGGTGGACTTGTTGTATTTCCTACGGAAACTGTTTATGGCATTGGAGCAAACGCTTTAATGGATGATGCGGTCAAAGCCATTTACCACGCGAAGGGAAGACCCTCGGATAATCCATTGATTGTACATGTTGCAAAAACAGATGATATCCATCAATACGTCAAAGAGGTACCCGAGATCGCTTTGCCACTGATTGAGGCATTCATGCCAGGTCCTTTGACATTGGTACTTTATAAAGATCAGAGTCTATCAAAAATCGTAACCGGGGGTCTCGACACAGTCGCCATCAGAGTTCCCAGTCACCCAGTGGCACAAAAAGTAATTGAAATTTCTGGGTTACCCATCTGTGCACCTTCAGCAAACTTAAGTGGAAAACCTTCTTCAACCCAAGTGTCTCATGTTTTACAAGATTTCGATGGCAAAGTGGATATCATCATTGATGGAGGAAGTACTGAAATCGGACTTGAATCCACAGTGCTCGACCTCACAACGGATATTCCCACATTGCTGAGACCCGGACGCATCAGTTTAAAGATGATTGAGACGGTTTTATCAATGAAAATATGCGATGCTTCGGAGTCAAAGATCAGTGACATTCCCAAATCACCAGGCATGAAATACACACACTATGCACCCAAGGGCAAATTATCGATTGTAAAGGGAGATTTCAATCAAGTGGTTGACTACTTAAACCATCAAGCATTCAACAATCCAGATATTGGAATCATTTGTCCTACTGAATATGCAAAACTAATCAATTCAAAACATGTCTATGATCTTGGTTCGTTGAACGAAATGAACCAAATCGGTGCCCATATTTTCGCTGCATTACGTCAGATGGACCAACTTTTAATCCAAGAGATTTATATACCTTATCTTCCCACGGAAGGACTTGGTTCTGCCATCATGAATCGACTCATCAAAGCGAGTGGACATCACATCATCCAACTTTAGGCAATCACATATGTGATTGTCTTTTTTTTTAACATGAAATCATTTTCATTCATTAAAGGTTTGTGGTCTCATGAAAAAAGGGTATAATGAAACTGTATTTTCATTAAAGGATGTAGAACAAACATGATCAATATTTATCGCAAAATTGGATGGTTTATTCAAGAACAGTGGAAGACCTATGTCTTTATGCTGTTTTTATTGCTGACGATTGCAGCAATCTCATTAGCACCTGCCTACGTGCTGGGTTTATCGATTGATACGATTGTCAGTGGGGGACTCAATGAAACATCATTATGGATCCTTGTGGGTCTTTTGGTGCTTTTACCGGTATCGAGATACCTGATTTCATTTACCTATAACCATTTATCCCATAGGACTGCACAATTGTTATCCTATAAGCTGAGAAAAAAATACTTGGCACATCTATTTGACATGGATTCTAAGTTTTTCGAGCAATATGAAAAGGGTGATCTCATCAGCCGTGTGACTGCAGACTTAGATGCAATCACACAAGCAGCAACTTCACTTCTAGAAGGTATCATCTTCAATGTGGGCGTCATTATCTTTGCCATAGGCGTCATGGGATTTACCATTTCTTGGGAATTGACATTGATTTCGATTTCCATCATGCCATTTGGTCTCACCATTTTAAACATCATTCGCTATAACAAGAGAAAGTACATTAAAAAACACCGTGAAATCTACGCGGATATGACAGAAAAAGTTTTAGAGTCTGTTGAAGGTCAAAAAGCGATACGAGCCTATGTCCAAGAAGACAATGATTTAATCAAGCAAAATAAGGCGATTGATGCAGACATCGAATCCTGGAGATACATCGTCAAATTTGAAAACTGGTTCAATCCCTTGTTTGAAGTCATTTATGGCATCGCCTATGTACTCGCATTCATTTTTGGTGTTTTCTTCATCATCAGACAGGAAATGACCCTAGGTGGACTCATTACCTTTGTCTCTTATGTGGGTATGCTCTATGGACCGATCATTTCCATATCAACAATCTTCACACAAATCAACAATGCAACCATTTCCATTGACCGTTATGATGAAATCATGAAGGCATTGCCTGTTGTTCATGATGAAGAGGATTCATTACCCATTGTTAACTTCAATGAGATACACTTTAAGAATGTAACATTTAAGTATCCATTTGATAAATTACCAGTCATCAAAAACATTACTTTTTCTATTAAACGTGGGCAAACGATTGGAATTGTAGGGCCTACAGGTGCAGGTAAGTCGACATTGATTCGTCAATTGCTGAGAGAATTTAACGTCACCGATGGTGAAATCTATATTGACCAAGAGAAAATTGAACATTACAAGATTGAAGATATCCGTAACCTTGTGGGTTATGTACCACAGTCCCACATGCTTTTCAGACGTAAAGTTGATGAAAACATCATGATTGGAAACCCTAAAGCCAATCATGAGGAATTGGATAAAGCGGTTAAGATTGCTGATTTTGAGAAGGATTTGAATTATCTCACCAATGGTTTGCAGACCATGGTTGGTGAATCAGGTGTCAGTTTATCTGGCGGCCAGAAACAAAGATTATCAATTGCACGTGCACTGATCAAAAATCCTGCAATTTTGATTCTCGATGACTCCTTATCTGCCGTGGATGCTCAAACAGAAGATACCATCATTGAACATTTGAAAGCATTTCGACAAGGCAAAACCAACATCATTGTGGCGCATCGTTTTTCTGCTGTTCGTGATGCCGATCAAATTTTTGTATTAGAAAACGGAAAGATTACCCAACAGGGTACTCATGATGAATTGTTGCGTCAGGATGGCTGGTACAAACATCAGTACATTCAACAAATGACGATGAAGTAGGGGGACTAGACATGAAAACCATGAAAAAAGTATGGCGATACATCGCCAAATATAAAAAACTCCTATTCATCACATTGTCTGCGATGCTTATCGTTCAAGCCCTTGGACTTGTAGCTCCACTCATTGTAAAAAGCATTTTAGATGACTATTTAGTGGGTATTGAACGTCCTTGGTATGAGACAACAGAAGACTTAAAGCAAGTGGAATATCAAGGAAGATATTTCACTCAAGAAATCGAATCGGGAAGTGGTATTTCTATCGTGATTTATCAGGGTAAATACTATTTTGTCGATGAAATTGCAGAACGTGGTAACAAATCGATTACGGGTAACACCCTCACTGTCATCACACAAGATGATTCAACGTACACGTATTTCATTGAACCCTTAAATAGCGATGAAGTCGTGGCGTTTTACACACCCTCCATCTCACCCATTTCCATTTTATTGTTATTACTCACGCTTCGCTTTTTCTTACAGATATTATTCACTTACATTCAAAGAATTTCAACATCGATGATTAACGTCAATATTGTAAGAGATGCCAGAAAAGATGCAGTAGCATCTCTTCAACGCATGCCGATGACTTATTTTGAAACCGAACCTGCAGGAAAGATTGCAAACCGAATCATTACGGATGTCGGTGGTATGATGAATTTATTCTCGACCATTATGAATCTATTGGTGAATGCGACATTAGCAGTTGTATTTGCCTACATCGGTATGTTTTATCTGGATTCAACGCTCGCACTTTTGACCTTTTTGGTCTTCCCTTTGGTCTATGTTTGGTTACGATTCTTTATGAAGAAGTTGAATAAGATTGCTGTAAAAGTCAACGAACAAAACTCGATGATTACTGCCAATTTAAACGAAATCATCAATGGCATTGGGATTCTCCAAATCTTTAATTTTAGAAAGCAAACCGAAGACAAATTCAATGAACTATCCAATGATTTCATGAGAGAAAAAATCAAAGAAAATCTATTGCATTTATCGATTGGATGGAATATGATTCGATTGCTGGGTGCACTTGTAACTTCTGTCATTGTACTCTATTTTGGACAGGGATATTTGAATATAGCAGGATTTGTTGTGAGTGCAGGGATTATTTATGCGTACAACGACTACTTGTCAAGACTGATTGAGCCTGTGGGTACTCTTTTTAGAGAAATCGGTAACTTACAACATGCCATGGTACGAACTGAGCGTATCTTTAAAATCATTGATGGTGAACAAGAAGATGGATCCTTTGAACTCATTGAACGTTTTAAAGGAGATATCGTCTTTGACAACATCTGGTTCTCATATAATCCAGGGACTCCGGTCTTAAAAGGTGTCGATCTTTCGATTAAAAAAGGCACTATGGTTGGATTGGTTGGCCACACAGGATCTGGTAAATCATCTTTAGTCAGTTTATTGATGCGTTTCTATGACTTAAAAGAAAGTGATATGGGAAAAATTCTAGTCGATGGAATTGACATCACCAGTTATTCAAAAAGAACGTATCGTACCCATGTAGGTATCATCTTACAGGATCCAGTCTTATTGAAAGGCACCATTGCAGATAATGTCCGTTTTGGCCGAAATGAGGTCACAGATCAGGAAGTAGAACACATTTTAAGAGATATTGGTGGCAGTAAACTGCTTGATAAACTCGAACAGGGTGTTTCTCAGATGATCACCAGAGGTGGTGGCAATCTCTCAGTGGGTGAAAAACAACTCATCTCATTCGCAAGAGCTGTCGTTCACGATCCAGTCATCCTCGTGATGGATGAAGCAACAGCGAATATTGATACAGAAACAGAGACCATGATTCAAACAGCGCTTGAAAAAGTCAAGCAAGGTAGAACCATGATTGTTATTGCACATCGGCTGTCTACGATTAAAAATGCGGATAAAATTGTGGTACTTGAAAATGGATTCAAGGTTGAAGAAGGTAAACATCGTGATTTACTCGCGAAAAATGGTGTTTATGCGAATATTTACCGTTCACAAATCAAAACTTCTCATGAGAATAATTAAAAACAATCCCACTCCAGAAAAGGTGGGATTGTTTTTTATAAATACATGAACATGAATACTGAAATCATGACCATATAGAGAATGAATAAGTAATTGGCATTCTCAAAACTGATGGAGAGATTTCTTATTTTTGCCAAGGGCTTATAATCCTTAACGATGATGTATCGATAAATCATGAGACCCGCCATCACATAGATGGCATAATCGATCCAATTTCTGATATCAAAGATGTTGACATAAGACAAATCTTTCCCAAGAATCAAAGACCCAAGTGGAACATAAAATAAACCCAATACGACACACATCAGTGCAATTAAAGTCATAGAAATCTGCTGTTTGCGGTCTGTAAAGATGAAGGACTGTTTACGTTGACCAAAAAGAATCTGAGAAAATTTAAGGAATGAAGTCACAGTACCGATGTTGATGATGGTGAATAAGAACATTTTAAAATCATCGGTTTTGAAATCATATTTAACCAAAGTTTTCGAAACAAATCCATTGAAGAATGGCGCACCGCTAATCGATAACATTCCAACGATCAACAACACACCTGTCCAAGGCATACTGCGCATGACACCTCTGATCTCAGAGACTTTTTTTGTATGGTAATTTTGAATCACAACACCAGCACCCAAGAATAGAAGTGATTTGAAGAGAGCGTGATTGAAAATGTGCATTAAGCCACCGACATACGAATAATCAGCAACAGAGGATAACCCCATGACCATGATCCCAATCTGGGAGACGGTATGATAAGCAAGAATTTGTTTTAAATCCTTTTGAACCAATGCAAAGATAACGCCACCTATCGCTGTTACGACACCGATATAAAACATGACTGTTTCAAGACCATAGTGTGCGGATTCAAACATCTCCATGTGAATCCGAATAAACATGTAAAGTGCTCCCTTGACAATCAATCCTGATAACAATGCCGAAATCGTCGATTGTGCTACCCCATGGGCTTTGGGCAACCAAGTAAATAAGGGAAAGAAAGCGGCCTTAATGGATAGACCAGAAATCATCATGACATAAGCGAGTTTCACCAATCCTTGTTCAGAAAACAAGTGGATATGATCTGAAAGGTATTGGATGTTGATGGTTCCATAAATGTAATAAATCAAGATGATGCCGAGAAGAAAGAACATCGCACCAATGGTGTTCACAAGCAAATAGAAAATCGCTGCTTTAAATGATGGACCTGTTTTTTTGTAAGCAATCAATATCGTAATAAGAACCGTCATCAATTCAAGAAAAACGAATAAATTGAATAAGTCATTGGTTTGAATTAAACCAAGAAAGATCCCTTGTAAAAACATGAAAAAGAAGAGAAATTTGTTCTCATCACGGTTCGTCTTATACGTATAAATCAGCAAAATGAACCACATGATGACCGTCAGTCCAATAAATCCAAGTGATAACCCATCATTATAAAAACTGATGGCAAATAAACTATCCCAACCTCCAAAGACCAGCAAGGTCAAGTCAGGATTTTGTGTTACATACTGTGCATAAAGGACAAAGAGTACAATCATGGCTGCTTGACTGACAAACAGGAATTTTGCAGCCCATCTATGATTGATCAGGTAGACCAATAGGGAAGAAAGTACAGGAATGAAGACGAATAAAATCGGAAAATAGATCATCATTTGTCTCCCTTCAGCACAACTTTCCATTCAATACTGCCGTAATGATGGAATATTTTGATGCAAAGCATCAGTGCAAGAGAAGTGATGGTTGAACCAATAACAATGGTTGTAATCATCAATGCTTGAGGTAGAGGATCGACGATATCGATTCCAATGGCGTTCATGATTGGAATCAAGCCACCTTCATAAACTCCTAGATTTAAAAACAATAGGATGGTGGCTGTTTCAATGATGGTGACACAGAACACAGATTTGATGATATTTTTCGAAGTTGCAATACCATAAACACCAATCAGGAGGATGATAAAGCTCAAGATGGGATTCATTTAGCGGCCCTCCTTTAAAAATGCGGTAAAGATAGCAATCAGACCGAGCGAAACTTTAGCACCGATAATGATATTGAGTAAAATGAGATAAATCTGTTTCAATTCAGCAGGACTTGAAAGCGGCATAAAGTTTGTGAAGAGTTCACCACGAGTGAGCACACTGACAAATGAAACCGCCAATAAAATGAGAAATAAGAATTTTTCAATGGTCAGTATGCGATTCACTTCAATGGTTTTTGAGATATCGATGTAATAGAGGATTAAAATGGCGGTTGCGATGATGGCTCCACCCTGGAATCCACCTCCGGGAGAGATATGACCATTGATGACGACATACATACCAAAAAGTAGCATCACTGGATAGAGAAGTCTTGAAAAAGTGATGAACAATTCAGGTGTTTTATGCTTATCCAGCATGAAATTTGCATTTTTTTCTTTGATGTTATGCTGGCTAATCCACATCACACCCGAAACTGCAATCAGCAAGATACCCGCTTCAAATAAACTATCAAACAAACGGTAATCAAGGTAAATTGCAGTGACCAGATTCATGGATCCAGTATCTGAAAAGCCATTGTCTCTAAAAAAGAGTTTTCCAGAGGCATTATAGACATCAGGAAGGGTCTCCATCGAAACGATGAATAGATACAAGACAAATCCTAACAAAAACATGAGTGAAACACGTTTAATCATAAAGAT
>JANJXB010000047.1 GCA_024709245.1 Acholeplasmataceae bacterium
GTCGAAATATATCATTATAGGTGACAAACACAAATAAACCGAGGAGTAAGAAAAACATGACATTGTTGATGGTGTTTTCGAGTTTGCGATTGAGTGGCTTTTTGGTGATGGCTTCTATGCCTAAAAAGACAAGTCGACCCCCATCCAAAGCCGGGATGGGCATGAGATTCAGCAATCCAATGTTGATGGATAAAAATGCCGTAAAACCGAGGATGGCAATCAAACCCTGGCTTGTGGTACTGCTGACCAGTGTAAAGATTCCAACAGGTCCAGATAAGTCTCCAATACCTAGATTTTCGCTTCGATCAAAGAGCAGGCCAATGGTTTGAAAGACTTGGCTGGTATTGCTGTAAAACGCTTGAAATGGGTAAGTCAGTGTGTATCCGAGATCAAAAGAAGCTGTTGGGGTCACACCGATTTGGAAGATGATGTCTTGATATCCAAGCTTTTCGAGAGCACGTTTACTGATGACTTCATACGTTGCAGTACCTTGAAGACCATCTCGGGTATAACCAATCTCAATGGTGCCTGTTGCATCACTTGTTGTCATGAGATCAATGATGTCTGTCCATGAAGTGATGAAATGCGTTGTTTCGTTAAAACGAATCGAATTTACCAAATCACCCGATTCCAATTGACCATCTGATGCTGCACGACCGAATGCTGATCCAATCGTTGGACTACCACTTTCTCTTGTTCCATCTGGATTCACATTGGAGATTCCAATCGTTTGAATGATAACCGTCGGAACTGTGGATTCTGTTGTTTCGATACCATCGGTGACGTATCGAACTGTGACAATCATGCTATTTAAGTTTGCCATCACTTCTGATAAATCCGACCAAGAATCGATGGGAGTACCATTGATCATGGTAATCTGGTCACCACTTTCGATGCCGAGAATTTCTGCTGGAGAGTTTTCTCCAACCGCTGAAACCGTATTGTCATCCAAATTAGGTTTTGTCATGAAAAATCCGACAATAAAGAAGAGAAATAATGCAAGGATGAAGTTCATCATGGGACCACCAAAAATGACGAGAAAACGTTGGATTAATGTCTTACTTTCAAAACTCTTTTCTGCAGGAGTAATCCACATTTCTCTTTTTTCAGATAATCGATAAATCGCATCTCTGGTGACTGTATATTCCATCAGGCTGCCATTGATATCGAGTGTGATGAATAAAGGATTAAAGTCCTTTCCATAAAGATCATAACTTTTGACGATGCCTTTGAGATCTGATGGAATTTCCTCAGATAGTATAATTTCTGAGATGTGACCTTGCGTATTGAGTCGAATCCCGATGACTTGTTCTTTTTTAATCAAAGCGTCGCTGATGCTTTCTCCCGCCATGGAGACAAAGCCTCCGATGGGAATGCTTCGGATGGAATAAATGGTTTCACCTTTCCGTTTTTGGTAAAGTGCAGGTCCCATACCAATGGCAAACTCGTGACATAGGATACCTGCCTTTTTGGCAAAGTAAAAATGTCCTGCTTCGTGGATGAGAATGATGACACCGAGCACTAAGATGAAAACTATGATATCAATGATGAACATGATTTACCTCTTTCTATATCGATCTGTAATCTCTTTTTGAATCCATCGATCGGTTAAGATAATGTCTTCAAGGGTGGGATGTAAGATGTTTTTGTAGTTTTGAATGGACTGAATGATGATGGTTTCAATCTCGAGGAAACTGATGTCTCCACTTAAGAAGAGTTTGACAGCGGCTTCATTGGCTGCATTCATGACCGTCGGAAGCAACCCCCCTTGAATTCCAACCTCATACGCGATTTTAAGGAGTGGGAAGCGATTGAAATCCATCGGTTTAAAAGACATATGTGTAAGTTCAAGGTGTTTGGAATAAGTGAATCGATTGGGGTAGTAGAGCGCATAGGCAATCGGTATTCTCATGTCAGAAACCGAAAGGGATGCTTTCATGGTGCCATCTTTGAAGGCTACCAATCCATGAACAACTGATTCATCATGCAGTATGGTTTCTATATTGTGATAAGGGAATCCAAATAAATGATGCGCCTCAATCACTTCTAATCCTTTATTCATCATGGTTGCACTATCGATGGTGATTTTGGCTCCCATTGACCAATTCGGATGCTTCAATGCATCTTGCAGAGTTACATTTTGAAGTTCAGCACGCGTTAAATGACGAAAGGATCCTCCGGATGCAGTGATGATGATTTTTTTGACGTCATCAATCTTTTCATCCTTGAGCACTTGCCAAAGTGCACTATGTTCACTATCAACCGGAAGCAATTTGACGCCATATTTTCGAACTGCCTGGGTAACAAGATCGCCTGCCATCACCAACGTTTCTTTATTGGCAAGCGCGATATCCTTACCGGATTCAATGGCTTTCATGGTGGGTATGAGGCCTGATGATCCCGATAAAGCATTCACTAAAATCCCTTTTTTAGGGTATGAGGCCACTTCAATCAAACCTGAATCTCCAGAAACAAATCTGACGTTTGGATATGTTTGTTCATAAAATGCTAGGTCATCGCCTGTTCTCAAACAACAAATCTCAACCTTAAAACGGTCGAGAATTGATTTATTTTTGATTCGATCTGATGATAGAGATATCCCAACCAATTGAAACAAGTCTTGATCTTGGCTGATGACATCCAGTGTCTGCTCTCCGATGGAACCCGCAGCACCCAGCACATAGATTAATTTCATAGGATGATGGCTGGAAACATCCGGTAGATGAGAAGAAAGACTGCAGTTAAAAACATGGCAACAAAGAGAGCGGAATCGAATCGATCCAGTAATCCACCGTGACCGGGTAGAATCGTACCAAAATCTTTGATGTTGTATGTTCTCTTCAAACGGGATGCGACCAGATCCCCAATCTGTGCAAAAATGGTAGCTACAAATGTAACGGGTACAATCACAAGGGCTTGTACCCAAAGTGGGTTATTCTCACCGAGAGTAGAGAAATTATCAAGGAGTGTGAGTTCGCCACCTGAGTTAAACAGATCCCCAAAGTATGTACCTGGATAAAAGACGGAACCATAGAAAAGTGCGAATGATGAAGCAATGATGGTTGCAAAAACCGTACCTGCAATGGCACCTTCCCAAGATTTTTTAGGGCTAATGTGAGGGGCCAGTTTATGTTTACCAAATTTCATACCAAATAAATAGGCAAAAATATCGGTTGCAGAAGTGATGAGCAATAGATAAACGATGAAACGAACTCCTAAAAAACGCAAGATGACAATCGATGCTGCACCTAAACCAACATAATTAATGATGGTCAGTGCCTTACCAACATCTTCACCATTAAAATCTCTGAATAAGACGAGGAAAGACAATAAAATCAGTGTGAATAAAGGAATCGTAATCGATAAGGCACCATTGGCTTCGAGAGGACTGTGTTCACTCGAAATCAATACTCCTCCAACACTTAAAAAGGTTGCCAGTGTCAAAAAGATAATACCAATCATGGGAAGTTTTTGGAACTTCTTCTTGCTTTCATACATTTTAATCATTTCATGGGATGCAATAATGACAAAAACGACCATCAGCACCTGAAATAATTCTAAAAACAATTCAATACTCACAACGGGTATTAAAATGGCAGCAAGCACCAATCCAGTGATTAAACGGTCTTTCATACTAAACCTCCATAACGGCGATGTCTCTTCTGATAAGCTTTCATTGCCTTATTAAAAATACGTTCATTAAATGCTGGCCAGTGCACGTTTGTAAAATAAAACTCTGCATACGAAACCTGCCATAACAAGAAATTCGATAGTCTTTGTTCCCCACTGGTTCGAATCAATAGATCCACAGGTTCTTTCACATAGAGATTGGCTTCTAACTTCTCTTTTGTGATTTCGCCTTCTATTTTTTGTACAGCTTGTATGATTTCATCATAACTACCATAATCAATACAAATACAAAGTTCCATACCTTGATGATGTTTTGTCTCTTCTTCGATGATTGTCATCACTTCAAGCAATTCTTTTGAGAATCGGTCACGACGACCTGCAAAAGTGATTTTATAGGTGATTTCAGATATCCGATGTCTATTCTCATGAAAGAGTTCAATGGGTTTGGTCATCAGATAATCCACTTCATCTTTGGGACGTTTCCAGTTTTCAGTAGAAAAAGCATAAACACTCAATTTCTGAATGCCAAACTTTTGTGCAACTGATGCAATTTTAAATAAATTCCGACCCCCCATATAATGGCCAAACGATCGGGGTTGTCCTCTTTTTTTAGCCCATCTTCCATTGCCGTCCAATATGATGGCCACATGTTTTGGGATCTTCATTTCCTTCACAACTATCACCTTGATATATTATACCTTATTTGAAGGATTTTTACGAAATTAACGGTGTTTTCATACAATTCAAAAAAAACCACAGGCTTTCGCCTATGGATGATTTGAACATTAGATTTTGAGCAGTTCTTCTGACTTATATTTCACTTCTTCGTCGACTTTCTTGACGAATAAGTCTGTGAGTTTTTGAATATCTTCCAAATACCCTTTTTCGGCATCTTCAGTCAAATCAAGTTTTTTGATGTGTTCATTGCCATCTCTTCTAACATTTCTGATTCCAATTTTGCCATGTTCTCCGAGTTTTTCAACATCTTTAATCAATTCACGACGTCTTTGTTCTGTCAGTGCAGGCAAAATAAGTCTGATTCCAACACCATCGTTTTGCGGATTGAGTCCAAGATCGGATGCCATGATGGCGTGTTCGATCCCCTTTAAAACAGATTTGTCGTAGGGTTTGATGTAAAGTTGATTGCCATCCACGACCGAAATCGATGAAATCTGCTTCAGCGGTGTTTCAACACCATAATAGGGCAAATGAATCTTGTCAAGCAGTGCCGGATTGGCTCTGCCTGTACGGATACTTGCAAATTCTTTTTTGAGAACTTCCAGGGTTTTAGACATGTGGTCTTCTACTTCCATTAAAATCAAATCTGCTTGTTCATTCATCGTTTATTCCTCCCATTTGACGAGGGTACCGATGTGTTCTTGCAACACTGCTTTTTTCATGTTACCCTTCGTATTCATGTTAAAGACAAGAATGTCAATTTTGTTTTCACGACAGATGGATGCTGCGGTCTGATCCATCACGGCTAATTTCTGTTGCAGTATTTTTTCTTGAGACAGTTCATGATACATGACTGCATCGTCAAATTTACGGGGATCTTTGTCGTAGACTCCTTCAACCCCATTTTTAGCCATGAGAATGATGTCTGCATTCAGTTCTGCAGCACGCAGTGCGGCAGCTGTATCGGTTGAGAAAAAGGGTGTACCTGTTCCGCCTGAGAAGATGAGGACTCTACCTTTTTCAAAGTGTCTCATCGCACGTCTTCGGATGTAAGGTTCAGCAACTGCAGCAATCGGTAAAACGGTCATGACACGTGTTGGGACATTGATGGATTCAAGTGCATCTTGAAGCGCTAAGCCATTCATGATGGTGCCAAGCATCCCCATATAGTCTGCTTGAGCACGATCCATGCCCAATTCTTCACCGGTCTTACCACGCCATAGATTACCTCCACCGACGACAATACCCACTTGAACTCCCAATTCATACATTTCCTTGATTTCTGTTGCAATGCCTTTAACGGTGATTGGATGAATCCCGTATGTACCATTGCCTTTCAATGCTTCTCCACTCAATTTCAGTATGACTCTCTGATACACATTTGCCACGCCCCTTCCAACGTTTTTATTTGTTGCTAGCGATCTGTGCTGCGACTTCTGCTGCGAAGTCTTCTTCCTTCTTTTCGATACCTTCGCCGACTTCAAGTCTGATGAAGGATAGTGTGGATGTCTTGTGTGACTTCAGATATTCCGATACTTTTTGGTCTGGATCTTTAACAAATGCCTGATCCACCAAGCAAATATCCTGTAAATATTTATTCAAACGGCCAATGACCATTTTTTCGACGATATTGATGGGTTTGCCTTCTGCAAGGGCTTGTTGTGTTAAGACATGTTTTTCATGTTCCAGTGTGTTTTGATCGACTTGTGTACGGTCAAGATAAAGTGGCTTTTGTGCAGCGATGTGCATTGCAATGTCTTTCGCTACTTCAGGATGATCCTGTGAAAGTACCGCTAAAACTGCAATACGTCCACCCATGTGCTTGTATGCGCCAAAGCCTTGTCCGTCTGTCTTTTTGACCTTGGATACTCTTCTCAATGAAATCTTTTCTCCAATGGTGAATGTTGCATCAGCAATGAGTGTTTGAATGGTCTTTCCATCGACAACCACTTGAAGTGCTTCTGCATCATTTTCAAATGATCCATTGAGTAATCCATTTCCGATGGTGTCAAGCAGTTGTAGGAATTGTGCATTTTTTGCGACGAAATCTGTTTCAGAGTTCAATTCGAAAATGACTGCTTCATTTCCTTTGACTGCAACTGAGCATAAGCCTTCCGATGCGATTCTGCCTGCTTTTTTTGCTGCTTTTGCTATGCCTTTTTCTCTCAAATAATCAATCGCTTTTTCCAAATCGCCATTGGTGTGGTCTAACGCACCTTTGCAATCCATCATGCCAGCGCCAGTTCTTTCTCTTAGTTCTTTTACCATTTGTGCTGTAACAGCCATAATTAAATCCTCCTCGTGATATCACTTATATTATACTTTTTTCTAAAAAGAAAGGGGAATGGATTTTCCCCTTTTTAGCATTATTTTTTCAACAATTCAATGAGTTCTGCTTTTTTAAGGGTTGAAAAACCGGTAATTCCACGTTCTTTTGCAAGAGTACGTAGGTCAGCAACTGTCATTGCATCTAGATTTTCTGCCACAGCAGGTGCGACTTTTTCAGCCACAACTTCTTCAACCACTGGAGCTTTGACAGCTTCTTCAACCACAACAGGTTTCACTTCAGGTTGTACGGTTTCTTTTACCGTTTCTCTTGGCTTGTTGTATTGAGGTCTGTCTCCTCTTTCAGTTCTTTCAGGTCTGTCCGTTCTTTCAGGTCTTTCTGTTCTTTCTCTCTTTGGGCCGGCTGAAGTGATGGGTTCATCTTCAAACTTTTCAACAACGCCACCTTGAGCTTCAATGACTGCATTACCCATGACCCAAGCAATCAGCTTGACGGCACGGATGGCATCATCGTTTGCAGGAATGATATAGTCGACGTCATCTGGATCACAGTTGGTGTCAACGATACCGAAGACTGCGATACCAAGCTTACGTGCTTCTTTGATGGCATTGATTTCTTTTCTGGGGTCAACAATAAAGATTGCTTCTGGAACTTTCTTCATTTCCTTGATACCACCAAGGAACTTTTCAAGACGTTCTCTCTCATGCTTGAGTTGAAGAACTTCTTTCTTAGGAAGCTTTTCAAACACTAAATCAGTTTCCATCTTATACAGATCTTGTAATCTCTTGATTCTTCTTCTGATGGTCTTGAAGTTGGTTAGAGTTCCGCCAAGCCATCTGTGATCGACATAGAAATGACCTGTGCGTAATGCTTCTTCCTTCACTGCTTCCTGTGCCTGCTTCTTCGTACCGATGAACAGGACCTTGCCGCCTTCTTGCACGATGTTGAACAGTGCTTGATAAGCTTTTTCAATTTCTTCTGCTGTCTTCTTCAAGTCAATGATATAAATACCATTTCTTGATGTGAAGATGTAGGGTGCCATTTTTGGGTTCCAGCGACGTGTCGCATGACCGAAATGGACGCCTGATTCCAATAATTGTTTAATTTAAACGACTGCCATAATTGTAATTCTCCTTTTCGTTTTTTGCTTCTGCATCACTTAAGATGATTCACCCGTAGGCACTAGAACCACCAAACATGATACATGCTTATTTTCATAGCCTGTCTAAATATATCATATTTATCTTTGATTTGCAAGTTTGAATGATCGTTTTTTAGATGAAAAATGCAGAAAACTAATGACCGCTTGATCCAAAGCCACCCTTTCTTGATGCTTGAATCGGAGCGTCATCATCTGTCTTTTGATAGGTTAAAAAGATGCCTTGTGCAACACGTTCACCTTTTAGGATGGTGACAGGTACAGATTTGATGTTCATCAGTGGAATCATGATGTGTCCTTCGTTATCTGGATTTCCATAATAATCGGCATCAATGACTCCTACGGAATTGCTCATCATGAGTCCTTTTTTAATCGCAAGCGAAGATCTCGGAAACACAAACAGCGCTTCAGTCTTGGGCATTCTTGCTTTCAAACCGGTTGGAATGAGTTTGATTTCCGAAGGCAAAATGACGATATCTTCAACCGAAGATAAGTCGTAACCTGCAGAACCATCGGTTGCCCTTTTGGGGATGATGGGGTCTTTGTCTTTAAATGCTGAAACCACTTCAAATGCTCTCATAACATATTCTCCTCGATGTATTTAAGTACAGCTTCTTCTCTAGGAAGGACGGTCTTCAGTCCTTCTTTTTGATGATGAATGTCTTTGATGACTTTCTGATTGTGCCTGATGGCATCCATGGGTTGGATCCATTTGGATTCAAGTCCATGTTCTTGTTCTCTTCCAACAAAGGATGTGGATCCAAATTGATGAATCTTCGTTAAATAGTATGTGGATGATTGAAGATACACTTGTCCAGAACCATTTAATCCAAATCTTTTTTCGATGGTATATCCAATCGGTTTCATGATTTCAATCTGTAGAGCACCGAGTTCTTCATGAAGTTCCCTTTGAAGTGCTTGTTTTTGATCTTCCATAACCTTGATGCCACCTCCTGGGAAGGTATAGTCATCAAACGCTTTTGAGTAGAGCATCAAAACTTCTTTGTGGTCATTGAGGATGACTGCACGTACAGTTCTTCTTTCTAAAAATGAAGCATCTTGGGGTATGCCCGGTTCAATGAAAATGTCTCCAATCTGTTTCATTTTTTGACCATCCGTGGATGTGTTGTCTTGTATTTGTCTTTCAAAGTCTCTGAAGAAACATGTGTGTAAATTTGAGTTGACTTCAAATGCTCATGTCCAAGCAGTTCTTGAACCACGCGAAGATCTGCACCATGGTTGAGTAGTGTGGTTGCAAACGCATGTCTGAGCATATGAGGGTGAATCTTAAAAGTTTCACCAGAATTTTTGATGATCTGTTTTAAGATGAGCTGCAACCCACGTGTTGTCAGATTCGATCCTTTGTAATTGATGAAGACGCATTCGGTATGAATGGAAGAGCCTTTTGACAATAAAATGGGGCGTATGTAGGTTAAATAGTGTCTTAAGTCTTGAATGAGTCTCTCATGCAGAGGAACATAGCGATCTTTAGAACCTTTACCATGAATTAAAATCTGTTCACGTTCCAATTGGATATCCCTGATGGTCATTTCAGTCAGTTCACTGGCACGGAGCCCACATGAAAATAATAAATCGAGTAACACATGATTTCGAAATCCGAGTGGCTTGAATCGATCGATGGATTTAAAGAGCATCTCGATTTCATCATCTTCAAGGATTTTGGGCAATTTTTTAGGTATTTTAGGTGTTTCGAGTGTCTCAAAAATATTCGTTTCAATCAGTTTCTGAACTTGCAAACGATGATAAAACGTTCTTAACGATGAGATCTTTCTGGCAATCGATTTCTTTGCATAACCTCTGGAATCAAGAAATGAAAGATAATGTCTGCCTAGTCTTTCCCTTTGAGCATCGAGTAATCCATCTGCGAGTCCTTCATTCTTTAAGAATGCTTCAAAATCTAAAATATCTCTTTGATAACTGGTAATGGTATGTTCAGCATAGTTTTTTTCAATACGCAAATAATTGAGAAAATCATCGAGAGGTTTCATTTCACATGCCCTCCAAATAAGTTTTCAAGCTTGAGAGTGACCGTTCAGCA
Source organism: Acholeplasmataceae bacterium (assembly GCA_024709245.1). GTDB lineage: Bacteria > Bacillota_I > Bacilli_A > Acholeplasmatales > Acholeplasmataceae > Peloplasma. The sequence goes on from JANJXB010000047.1 coordinate 9,814, forward strand.
TAAAATGCTTTCCGGTTTGCTTTCTTGTGTTTGAAATCAAGGGGTGGAAAAAGACCGAGATTTGCATTCATCGGAACAAAGGATTGATTGGGTGTTGAGATGTATTTTGCCATCGCACCCATCATGGTCTCAACAGGTAGAGGTCGAAGGGGCAATCCTTGGACATATCTAGAAACCTGAATTGCAGCATTCAATCCTGAAGCTGCACTTTCGACGTATCCTTCAACACCACTGATTTGACCTGCAAAAAATAAATTAGGGTATTCTTTAGACTGGTAACAATCGTTTAGCATCTTAGGACTTTCTAGGTAAGTATTACGGTGCATGACTCCATATCTCAAGATATTGGCTTGTTCAAGACCAGGAATCATTCTAATGATTTTCTTTTGTTCATCCCAAGTCAAATGTGTTTGAAATCCAACAATATTATACATGCTTGCTGATGCATCATCTTGTCTCAGTTGTACAACAGCATGAGGTCTTTTTTGACCTGCTAATTCAAGCCCTACAGGTTTTAAAGGACCAAACAAGAGTGTATCGATGCCACGTTCAGCCATGACTTCTACAGGCATACAACCTTCAAAAACATTGTTTTCAAAGTCTTTAATCTCAACTTTTTTAGCTTGAATCATGGCATGATAAAATGCTTCATATTCTTCTTTGTTCATTGGACAATTGATATACGCTGCTTCGCCTTTATCGTATCTGCTTTTTAAATAGGCTATGTCCATATTGATGGAAGAGGCTTCAATGATGGGTGCAATCGCGTCAAAAAAATGTAAGTGATCTTGGTGAAACAACTCATGAATGGATGATGTCAGTGCTTCACTGGCCAAAGGTCCAGCGCAGATGATGGTGACTTGATTGGGATCAATGTCTTTGAATTCTTCGTGAATGACTTCAATGTTGGAATGATGTTGAATTTGGTCTTCAATGAATCCTGAAAACAGAGCACGATCGACTGCCAAACTCGATCCTGCAGGAACACTTGCATGATGTGCAGCACGCATGATGAGTGAACCAATCTCCATCATTTCATGCTTTAAAAGACCCACAGCATTGTGGATGTCATTGGATCTTAATGAATTGGAACAGACAAGTTCTGCAAAATGACCTGTCTGGTGTGCCGGTGTCATCTTCATCGGACGCATTTCATAGAGTCTGACTTTGATGCCACATTGAGCGAGATAGTAGGCAGCTTCGCTACCTGCAAGTCCTGCCCCGATTACATTGACCATGATATCACCATTTCCATTATAACTGATAAAGGGGTTGAGATTCTCATTTCGTAAATGATGTTTTGTTTTGACCAAAGACAACAAAAGCAACTTTTGTGATGTAAAAGACCAAATATACCTTGATTGGTATCAACCACATCGCACGCATGATTCTCAGTAATACACCTGCTAAATACGGTGGGGCACCATATAAGTTTTCAACCCATAATGGTGTCAGCAAAATACCCACCATGATTTCAATCAACATCACGATGAAGATGAATCTATCCATATGTTCAAGATGCTTGGGTTTCTTTTTCAATGAGAGCCACTG
>JANJXB010000084.1 GCA_024709245.1 Acholeplasmataceae bacterium
GTGTGGTGTCAGATGAAAATGTGCATATATTTTCTCTCGAAAAGCATGTACCTCATGCGATGAATCCTGTGTTTGTATGGCATACGATGGATGATGTCGTTGTGCCTGTAGAAAACACATTGTTCCTCGTGAATGCACTTCATCAAAAAGGGATAAAGGTTGAATGTCATCTCTATCCCAAAGGGAGACATGGACTTTCGCTTGCAACACGGGAAACCACATTTGAGGACATGGATCCCATCGAATTCGAACAAACGAACAAAGATGTCGCATCCTGGGTAAATCTTTCGAAAACATTTTTAAAAGGACTCTAATATGACGCATATCTTGCTTTCTCGTTCCATTTTAGGGGAACCTCAGATGGTCGAGCAATTGAAGGGATTCATCAAACCTACACATCGTGTTTTGATTGTGGCATTTTCCTTTTTCCCGAATGAAGTAATGACACCTTATCAGTATGATCAACTCTATGAAAAAGGTGGCACTTACTACGAAAAGATGATTGCAATGTTTTCTCCATACGGCATCAGTGAAGATCAAATATCATGGATCCATTACTATAAAGATGACACATCTTCTGCGAAAGAAAAGATTCAACAATCAGATATTCTCTATTTTCCTGGAGGAGCTCCGGATTTCATGATGAAACGAATTCTTGAGTTTGGCATCAAAGAAGCACTTGAAAGCCATCAAGGGATCTACATCGGATCATCTGCAGGTGCGATGATTCAATTTGAAAATTATCACATTTCAAAAGATAAAGACTATCAGCGTTTTAGTTATGAACACGGACTCAATCTTCTTAAAAACTTTTCCATCGAAGTTCATTATGCTCGGAAAAAGAAGCAGAAGGCTGGGATGAAAAAAGTGTGGAGAGCTTATCGGCATGATGTTTATGCAGTTCCTGATGATGGATGTCTGATCGTTTTCGAAGATCAGATTCATCTCATCAAGAGCGCTCGACAAATCTATACACACAAGGGTAAAATGTAAGAGTTAGAAAATACTTTCATCAAATCATGAAGCGATGCCTACAAGAAGCAAAGCTTCTTTTTTATCTTGGATGTGTGAAAATGAAACCGTTTTACGAAATCGATTTCTTTATTCAAAGGTTGATGCTTTACAAAGCACAAAAATCAGTTATAATGAAAAGTAGGAAACCGATTTCTATGAGGTGAATACAGTATGAAAAAAACATTTGATATCAAAAACAATCTGGGGTATTATCTACCTCTCTTTAACTTGAAAGGCTTAAAATCTTCCATCACACCCTATTTTGGTGGTGATTTGAAGCTCGATCAGCATCATTATGCACTTGAACCCACAACCGAAGTGGATCTTTACAACAATATCGCATCTCGAAATATCATTTTTGAAGTCAACGGGACTCTCTATTTTTTAAATGGTCAAAAAGAAGTTCAACAATCGGATGATTTGACCTATGAAGTGGATTTACTCAGTCAAAAAGTCACTCGTACCAATAAACACTTTAAATTGGAAGTCACATCATTCATCCCAACGGGTGCCAATATTGAACTTCATGAAGTGAAATTCACAAACATCTCCAAACAAAAACTCGATGTCAAAATCACGACTGCGATTCCGCTTTATGCAAGAAGTGCAGACAATCTAAGAGACCATCGCCATGTGACATCGCTACTCAACAAGATTGAAACTGTTGACCATGGTGTTTTGGTTGAACCTACACTTTCCTTTGATGAACGCGGTCATCGAAAGAATCATCATGTCTATTCAGTGTTCTGTCAAGGTGAACACTTGAAGGTCTCTGGATATATTCCAGTATTGGATGATTTTATCATGGGGGGATCACTTCATTTCCCGAAAGGCTTGCAGAATTTAAGCCCTGTTGGGACTCAAGTTTCAGGTTATGAAGCCATCGGTGCCATCAGTTTTGAGAAATTGATATTGGCATCAGGTGAATCCACAGTTTTCTATGTCTCGATTGGGATCTCCGAATCCAAAACTGAAGCCATGGAAAGTTTGAACTATTTAAATGAATCTGTATTCAATGAAGCTCTTGAACAAACACATGCGTTCTTTAAATCATACACTGAAGGTTTAAAATTCTCACTTCGAGATAAAAAGACATCCGAAGCACTTCCCTGGGTCGTCTTGCAACCGATGCTTAGACGCTATTTTGGAAATTCATTTTTACCCCATCACGACTATGGTCATGGTGGAAAAGGGTGGAGAGATTTATGGCAGGATTTACTTGCATTGATCATGATGAACGATGCATCGGTCAAAGAACTTCTCTACAATAACTTTGCAGGTGTCCGAATCGATGGCACCAATGCGACCATCATTGGGGATAAACCAGGTGAATTCAAAGCCGATCGAAACATGATTGTTCGTGTTTGGTCTGATCATGGTGCTTGGCCACTTTTAACTGTGAAGATGTATGTGGATGAAACTGGAGACCTTGATTTCCTTTTGAAAAAACAAACCTACTTCCAAGACCAGTTTACACACTTTACGAAGTCTACAAGACCCTATCAAGGCAACATCCAAACCAATAGTTCCAAACAACCTTATGAAGGAACACTTCTTGAACATCTCTTGTTACAAAATCTTGTGGGTCATCTGAATACAGGAAAACATGGATTTGTGAAACTTGAGGATGCTGACTGGAATGATGGACTGGATATGGCACATGATTTGGGTGAAACAATTGCGTTTACTCACATGTACGCGAACAATTTAAGATTGCTTGCAAATTTAATCGAGAGTTTAACCGAAGATAAAATCACAATTTTCAAGGAACTTGATGACTTATCCAAACAAAAAATCACCTTATCAGTTTTCTTTGATAAAGTCGCAAACTTCAAAGGTGATCAAGTCAAAGTGAGTAAATCAATGCTCATCAGCAGATTATTGAAACTTGCTGATGAACGCATTCAGTTGTTGCATCAAAAAGCATTTTTTGATCGAAGATATCAATCCTATTTCAATAATGATGGAGAAAATGTCGATAACGAAAAGACCATGAATTTAACCGGTCAAGCCATGGCACTCCTTTCACAAACACCAAGTCAAGATCAAGCCATCATGCTTGCCAACACCACAAGAGAAATGTTATTTGAGCCATCACTCGGCGGTTATCATTTAAACTCGAACTACAATCAAGTGTTAACCAACATGGGTAGAGCTTACGGTTTTGCTTATGGACATAAGGAAAACGGCGCAATTTTCTCTCATATGGTGATGATGTACGCTTATGGTTTATATCAATACAATCTTGTCTCTTACGGCAGAGAAGCATTCTATACATTGCTCGACCGTGCAATGAACAAAGAATCTCGAGTTGTTGCAGGCATTCCTGAATATTTTACAGATCGAGGTATTGGGATGTATCCCTATCTCACAGGTTCTGCATCCTGGATGCTGAAATTACTGAGAACTGAAGTCTTTGGTCTCTCCATGAATCTTGGACAACTCACGTTCAAACCGAAACTCAAATCAACAGATTTCATCAAGCATCAGGCAAGTATTACAACATATTTATTCAACACGCTCACAACAGTGACGTATCAGAATCCAAAGAATTTAGATTATGGATTCTACAAAGTTGCATCCGTCATCGTCGATGGCAAAGAGGTAGAACAGCCCATAACCGAAACACAAGGCAAGATCGAGGTCATTTTAGATGAAATACTATGAGATTCATCAATTCAATGAAATTGGATATCAAAAACTTTTTTCATACAATACTTGGCGAGTTGCCATCCTAAATTACATCGATGAACTTGAAATTGATCGGATTCAGTATGTTGAGGCACACAGTTTAACCGATGAAGCCTTCGTTCTCCTTTCGGGTCATTGTCAGCTCTTTTTCGCTGAAGTGAAAGACAATGATGTGACGCACATGGAAGTGATATCTCTAGAACCTCATCTGGTGTATCGCATACCTAAAGGTATATTTCATACCCATACGTTATCTCAGGATGCAAAACTTCTCATCATTGAGGAAGAAAATACAGCTGAAACCAATTCACCCAGAGTCTATTTGGATGAAGCAGGCAAAAAATTGCTGAAAAAGACCTATAAGGAGCATATCCATGGGTTTTAAGCTAATCATTGAGGATCTTTTTCAAGGTTTTGGTTCTCCAAATCCTCTTCTTTGGAACATCGAAAAAGGTGGACATGGATTTGGCAACCAGGAAGACCAGTATTACACTAGAAGAGCAAAAAATGTCAACATAAAAGATGGTTTGTTAACCATCACTGCACGGAAAGAAAAATACTACCACAGAAATTATACATCTGCAAAACTCACCACAAAAAACAAGATATCGATTCAGTATGGCCGAGTCGAAGTCATGGCATCCCTTCCCAAAGGCTTAGGGACATGGCCAGCCATCTGGTTTTTAGGTGACAACATCAATCAGGCAGGATGGCCACTATGCGGCGAAATCGATTTGATGGAACATGTTGGGAAAAATCCTGAGTTTATTCATTTCTCTTTACATTCCAAGGGTAAAAACCATCATATCGGAAACCAGCCCACAGCATTTTTTAAGATTCCTGGCATTCTAGAAGGATTTCATGAATACCGGATGGATTGGGATGAACAATCGATTTCCTTCTTTGTTGATCAAATTCACTATGCAACATTTCGAAAAGATCAACAGGATGATGAAGTCAACTGGCCATTTGATCAAGGGTTTTATTTGATCTTGAATCTTGCCATAGGAGGAACATGGGGTGGAACGATTGACGATTCCATTTTCCCTCAAATGATGCAATTTAAGTATGTGAGGATTTACGAAAGAAGTGAGTGAACTGAACGTTAAGAAAAACATCTACACGATTGCTGAAGAACTGAATTTATCCCCTGGAACGATTTCTAAAGTCATTAACGGAACAGGATTTGTCAGTCAAGCAACACGTGATCGTGTCAAAAACTATATCCAGGAAGTCGGATATGTTCCAACATCATCCGCTCGAATGCTCAAATCCAAACGTACCTATACAGTGGGTGTCGTCTTCACAGAAGAATCCAACGTAGGTCTCGAACACGCCTTCTTTTCTTCCATTTTGCAGCATTTCAAGACTTACCTCGAAAAAGAAGGTTATGAATTATCATTCATTGTGAAAAAACTTGGCAAAAATGAGATGTCATACTATGAATGGTGCATGAATAAACGTGTCGATGGTGTCTATATTGTTGTCGGTAATGATGCCGATCATGGTTTACACGAACTGGTTGAAAAAGGCATTCCATGTGTCTCAACCGATATGATCTTACCTCATTTGAAGACTGTAATCTCTGATAATGATGAAGGTATCAGATTATCTTTAGAGCATGTTAAAAATGTGATTGGTAAACAGAGAGTTGCGATGATTTCAGGACCCAAGACATCGAAAGCATTCAATGAAAGGGTTTCTTCTTATTTCAAGTATGTCAAAGCGCTTCACTTGGTCACAGAGCCAGATTACCTGATATATGCAGAATCCTTTGGCTTTACTTCGGGATATCAAGCAGTTCAGAAACTGCTTTCTACATGCAAAATTCGTCCTGAAGTGATTTTAGTGGCCTCCGATGATATTGCACTGGGTGTCATGAAAGGTATCGATGACATGAAGTTTCAGATACCCCATGATATCGAAGTCATCGGATTTGATGACATCACTTTTGCGAAACATTTCACTCCAGCGCTCACAACCATTCGGCAAGACACCAAACTGCTGGGTGAGACTGCAGCCAAAAAATTGATTGAGCTCATTGAACACCCATCGGAAGATATGCCAGACATTACAAGATGTCCAGTGCAATTGATTGAACGGAAATCAACATCGAGGTTAAAGACATGATGAAAAAAATAGCATTATCAATGATATTAATATGTGCATCCTTAATGCTTTTAGGATGCGAGAAAGTAGAGGAAACCATTGTGACACCCTTACATTACACCATAAAACCCTTCACGACCCGAGGGGATAAAACCGAATTGATGGTAGAAAAAGAGACTTACACCTCTGAATTACTTTCAGGTACCAAAGTCGGAAGAATCACTTTATCCACTCAAACACAGTTTCAAACCATGGATGGATTTGGTGCAGCGATGACCGAGTCATCAGCGTATCTGTTTTCCAATATGTCTGAATCACAAAGAGAAGCTGTGATGGAAGACTTATTTGGAAGTGGAATTGGAATTTCCTTCGTTCGAATTCCCATGGGGGCATCCGATTTTGCATTATCGAATTATTCCTATAATGATCTTGAACCGGGTCAAACCGATCTTGAGATGGAACACTTTTCTCTCGAACGTGATCAACAATATGTCATTCCCATGCTCAAACTTGCAAAAGCTAAAAATCCATCACTCCTCATGATGGGATCACCATGGTCTGCACCTGCGTGGATGAAAGAAAATGGATCGATGAATGGTGGATCCATGATGACAGAATATTTCGATGCTTATGCGAAATATTTTGTGAAATTCATTCAAGGGTATACTGCAGAAGGACTTCCAATTTATGCAGTCACCCCTCAAAATGAACCGCTTCATCAAATCAATACGTATCCAACGATGTATATGTCAGCGATGGATCAAGTGAATTTTGTGAAAA
>JANJXB010000092.1 GCA_024709245.1 Acholeplasmataceae bacterium
ACAAACTATGTTACTTTTTAATCGGAAAGGATATGCTCCTTTTGTGTTGTGCAGAGGATGTGGTCATGTTCCCATGTGTCCTCATTGTGATATATCCCTCACATATTATAAAGATAAACAAACACTCAAATGCCATTACTGTGGTTTTGAGCAACCTTACGATGCTCATTGTATGATGTGTCATGAACCCAAAGTTAAAGAAATTGGCGTAGGGATTGAATATGTTACCGAACAACTCAAAAAAACATTACCCGAAGCAAGGGTGCTTCGCATGGATCAAAACGCAACACGAACTAAGGGAAGTCATGAATGGATTTGGCATCAGTTTTTAAATGAAGAGGCAGATATTCTCGTAGGCACTCAAATGATTGCAAAAGGCTTGGACTTTCCGAAAGTGACCCTTGTGGGAGTGTTGATGGCGGATATGTTACTCAAGGTACCTTCCTATCAATCGGCTGAGCATACCTATATGCTCTTATCTCAAGTTACAGGACGATCCGGAAGATTTTTGCCTGGTGAAGCCATCATCCAAGGATATGATTTATCTCATTATGCGATACAATCCGTCCATAAAGGTTACGACCTGTTTTACAAAGAAGCACTTTATCGTAGGAAATTATCCAATTATCCTCCTTTTCAAAACAATGCTCAATTGCTCGTTGAAGGATCAAGTTTCTTAAAAACATATCAAATCGCATTCATGCTTAAAAAGAAAATGACAGAAATGGGTCTCTTGACGATTGGACCTGCACCAGCATTGATTAAAAAAATAAAAGATCAACATCGCTTTACTGTCACTTTAAAATATCAGGATCTCGATACGAAAAAGTTATTCCAAATGATTGAATCACTCAAATCTGAAGATATTAATGTCACATTCTATCCGACATTAGATATCGTATAGGTGGTAAAAAATGAACATCATTTTCATGGGAACTCCCGAATTTGCTGTACCCATCCTTGAAATGCTTCATGTGAATCATCAGGTGAAGCTGGTGGTAACACAACCCGATAAACCCGTCGGTCGAAAGAAAATAATGACGGCTTCTCCAGTCAAAGTCAAAGCATTGGAACTTGGAATTCCTATTTTTCAGCCTATAAAGTTGAAAGCAGATTACCAAAAGATCATCGATATGGCGCCGGATCTCATCATCACTGCTGCGTATGGTCAAATGCTTCCTAATGACCTCTTAGATCAGATTACAGCCATTAATGTCCATGGTTCACTCCTCCCCAAATATAGAGGTGGAGCTCCCATTCAGTACGCACTATTTAATGGCGACTTGACGACAGGCATCACCATCATGTATATGGCATATCAAATGGACTCGGGTGACATCATTTTACAAGAAGCAATCCCAATTGATCCTCAAGATAACTACCAGACATTGTCTCAAAAACTCAGTTTTTTGGGAACACGATTGCTCAAAACGGTATTATCCAATTACGAAAAAGGACCTCTTAAGAGTTTTCCCCAGGATGTGTTAAACGTCACATTTGCATATACCTTGAAACCCAAAGATGAGATCATTTCATTTCAAAAAAGCACACAGGAAATCATCAACAGAATTCGTGGACTCGCACCAGAACCTGGTGCAACCGCTCCTATGAAAAACGGTGTCATCAAAGTCTATGAAGCAAAAAAAAGTGATATAATGAACAGTAAGGCATTACCAGGAACAGTCATCTGCATCAAAAAGAAACTGATTGTCAAAGCCAAGGATGGCGCGATTGAATTATTGAAGATTCAAGTTCCAGGTAAGAAACAGATGAGTGCAGAAGCATTCTTGAATGGTCAAACCATCATCCATGAAGGTGATGTGTTCATAGAAGGGAATGAGTTTTGATGGCAGAAAGAAAAGTTAAAAAATTGCTTTATACCCGTCAAGAGATGTTCGAATTGAACAAGAAATTATTAATGAAACGTGGTGTAAGTATCGAGTCAATTGCTGAAATCAGTTTTAAGCAACAAGCCAAATATACAGAAAACATCACCAGAGAACTCTGTGTTGAATCTGTTGAAAAGATCCTATCACTCCGTGATGTGTTCCATCATGTTCAACTCGCTTGTGAGATTGATCGTTTGGCTGAAGAAGGCATGTTTCAAGGTCCAATTCAAGACATCATTTATGAAGATCTGGGATTATTTGGGATTGATGAAACCATGGGACTCGCTGTTGCAGGATTATATGGTACCATTGGTCAAACCAATTTTGGTGATATCGATGTCAATAAGCATGGTATTGTAAAGCGCTTGAATGATGCAGGAAAAGAAGATGGTATCTGTCATACGTTTTTAGATGATATCGTTGGTGCCATCGCTGCAGCCGCATCCACAAGAGTTGCACAAGTCACCAATGAAGAATTGGCTCACGAAGAAACAGGAATCAAACGTTTATCCATATTTGATATTTAGATCGGAAATCACTGTGTCAAAAACAAAGTCAAAGCTTAAAAATGTGCTGAATCTAAACGCATTAGGCAAGAGCATCTTTGCTCGCTTTTTTGGCTTTGAACAAGGCGTGGATATCACCAATGATGTCGCAGTCTTATTTAGACGAAATGTGGTCATTAAAAATATCGTCTTCATATCAAACATCATGTATTCCATCATTTTATTCATACTTTCATATACAACACCGGATAATTTAAACAATTGGGTTGTCGCATTCATCGCTTTTCCGCTCACTTATGTCATCAACAAATTTTTAAAGAAACTGATTTTCATGGACACCAATGATAAGACCAAACAGAGTGTTGCCATGTATGTTGCTGCATTTTATATTTTCTTCTCCTCCATTTTGATTTATGCAAGACTTTATCAAAACGAGTATTTTGAAACTGGGGCATACATCCTCATGTATTATGCAGTCGTTGTCATCTCC
>JANJXB010000008.1 GCA_024709245.1 Acholeplasmataceae bacterium
TGCGCCAATGACTGCTTCTGTCAGTGCGACATCCGGTGTTTTTAGAATCAACCAAAGCACAGACATCAATAAAGAATACGCAGAAAATATGATCACCGCAGAAAGCAGATCCTTCGTTTTTTCAACAGCAATCGCACAAACAATGAGAAAGAGGATGATGATTGCATTTAAGATAACCATATCATTGTTCCTCCTTGTTGATTTGAAGGTTGATTTTTAAACTGACATATTCGCTTTTCGCTATGTAATGAGCTGCTGTTGGATTGGTAAGCCATATGAAGATCAATACAAGTAAGATATTAACAGAAACAAATGTCATGCCTTGCCAAATAATTAAACCCGTGAATATGAGACCTGCACCCATGGTGTCACATTTGGTTGTCGCATGCATTCTACAAAAAACATCAGGCATTCTGATCAGTCCAACCACTCCGACAAAGTAAAAGAACATACCTCCCATAAGGAATAAAATGACTAGAATTTCTTGGATGATTCGAAAGATATCGTTCATTGATCCAGTCTTCCTTTCATGAGATATTTGGCTACACCAATGGTCGTAACAAAACCAATCATTGCATAGACTAAAGCAACATTGACATAAGAACTTTGTTTGGAGGCCAATGCAATCAAAACAATAACCGTTGTAATTTTCGTTGAAATCATGTTGATTGCAACCACACGATCTGCAGCTCTAGGTCCAATATATGCACGATACAACCCAACAAGGGATAAAATCACAAGGAAAATCGCACATCCAATCACAACATAGTTAATCATGTTTTGTTCCCTCCAAATTCATGAATGATTTTTCTAATTTGCTGCCTTCCAAGGATTTCACTGAATGTTTTTCAAGCCCATGAACGATAATTTCATCATCAGACATATCGACTGTCAGTGTTCCTGGTGTTAAGGTAATCGCATTCCCATACAGGGTTTTATTCAAGTCTTTCTTTAAGGGTTGTCGGATGCTTTCAAACCCTGGATCAATCGGTAGCTTTTTAGATAAAACGATTTTTGCAACATGGAAATTGGAGATCACGATTTCAATAATGAGTCGGATGAATAAAATAAAAAGTGCTTTCACAGTCCGCGGCGTCAATGACGTCATTTCAGATTTTGAAAACACCAAATCCATACTATAAAGTACAATCAATAAAGACGCAAAAATACCAACAATAAGTTCTGTCAGACTGATACTGGATGCAATAATCATCCAAAAAACAGTCAGTAAAATCAAGAGTAGAAATACACCGTAACGTTTACTTTTGTTCATCAAGTACCTCCTGCAATCGTTTCATCTATTAACATGATACAACATATTGATTGAATAATCAAACAGTCAAAGGATCCAATATGAACACAGTCAAAATTTCATCAAAGCAATCAAAAAGTTGATTTTTTTCTCTTGACAACTTTTTGGCAGTTGAATATAATATGAATTGGATTGGCACTAAAATAGTTAGAGTGCCAGAAAGGAGACCATTATATATGCTCAAACCCCTTGAAGATTATGTTGTGCTGTCCTTTCAAAAAGAGGAAAAAACAACAAAGAGCGGAATCATCTTGACTACTGAGGAAAAAGACAAGCCAGCCATGGGAAAAGTGCTTGCAATCGGTTCAAAAGTTGAACACCTCAAGGAAGGTGACCGTGTGATTTATCAGTCCTATTCTGGAACCAAAGTCAAATATCAGGAAACGGACTATCTCATCATCCAGGCAAAAAATATCCTGGCAATCATTGAAGAATAAATAAAGGAGGAAAAATTGTGAGTAAAGACATTCGTTATGGTAAGGATGCAAAATTATCCTTACTCAAAGGGGTGGACACTCTCGCTGATGCAGTGAAAATCACCCTTGGGCCTAAAGGTAGAAATGTTGTTTTAGACAAAGGGTATGGATCCCCTCTGATTACCAATGATGGCGTGACCATTGCTAAAGAAATCGAATTAAAAGATCCATATGAAAACATGGGTGCAAAACTGGTGTATGAAGTAGCATCGAAAACCAATGATGTTGCTGGTGATGGAACTACAACAGCTACCTTACTAGCACAATCCATCATTCACCGTGGATTTAAAGCTGTTGATAACGGTTCGAACCCCGTACTGGTGAGAGAAGGTATTGAAACTGCAGGTAAGGCCGTTGCTAAAAAATTGATTGAAAAATCAAGACCTGTCGAAACGATGGATGATATCGAAAATGTTGCTTCTATATCTTCAGGATCGAGAGAAATCGGTAAAATCATTGCACATGCAATGGATAAAGTCACTAAAAATGGCGTGATTAGTGTGGATGAATCAAAGGGATTTGAAACTGAATTGGAAGTTGTTGAGGGTATGCAATACGATAAAGGATACATCTCACATTACTTTGTTTCAAACCGTGAGACCATGTCTATTGAAATGGAAAACCCATATGTGCTTGTCACTGATCAAAAGATATCAACCATTCAAGATATTCTCCCTGTACTCGAAAACGTCGTCAAGGCAAATCGACCCTTCCTCATCATTGCAGATGATGTAGAAAACGAAGTGACATCCACATTGATTGTCAATAAACTCAGAGGAACATTCAATGTTGTAGCAACAAAAGCTCCTGGATTTGGTGATAATCAAAAAGAAATGTTGAATGACATTTCAATCTTGACAGGTGCTACATTTATTGCGAAAGATCTTCAGATGAAATTATCAGAAACCAATATTGAACATCTAGGCACAGTGAGCAAAATTGTTGTGAAAAGCGATTCCACCACTTTGATTGGAGGGCATGGCAGTAAATTAGCACTGGATGAGCGCATCAAGGAAATTGAAGCACAGCTTGAAAGATCTACTTCTGACTATGAAAAGAAACGCTATCAAGAAAGATTAGCAAAACTTTCTGGAGGAGTGGCAATCATCAAGGTCGGTGCAGCTACTGAATCCGAACTTAAGGAAAAGAAGTTGCGAATTGAAGATGCTCTGAATGCGACGAAAGCTGCTGTGACAGAAGGTATTATTGCTGGTGGCGGATCCATTTTGGTTGAAATTCAAAAAGAATTGAAAGAATCGTTAAAGGATGAGCATGTGGATCGTAATCGAGGAATTCTGGCTGTTTTGGATAGTTTATCTGCTCCAATCATCCAAATTGCCGAAAATGCCGGATACGATGGCATGGATATTTATGAGAAACAAAAATCACAAGCCAAGGATTATGGATTTGATGCCAAAGAGGGTTTATGGGTCAATATGATCAAATCAGGTATCATCGATCCAACCAAAGTTACAAAGAATGCCATCCTGAATGCAACTTCGATATCTGCATTGATGATTACAAGCGAAGCTGCTGTTATCGAAATCAAAGAAAAAGAAGCACCTCAAGTGCCTCCAATGTACTAAAAAATGAAAAAGCTTGGTTTCATTCTAGAATCCAGGCTTTTTTTGTAGTTCAGTTGAATGAAAGTAACGGAGTTGAAGAGCTATCAATATCGCACACATCACAATCATGATGATTGGGAATAACGCAATCGTCGATAGATCAAAAACCATGCCAGCCAATGGCGTGAGCAATCCAAAGCCCATGTAACCAACTCCCATTTGAAGACTCATGATTTTGGATAACTTCTTGGGTTCGAAATGTCGAGAATTTAGAAACATCATGTTGGGGAATATTGGTGCACAGCCCAATCCAAACAAAAAGACAATCATGGGATAAATCCAGACATATTGAAACTCAAAAAGCATTAAAAATCCAGAAATCAATATAAGGGTTGAACCGATTTTTATCAAAATGCCGGGTGATAGTGTATTAGAAACAAAACCTGATGTTAGTCTTCCGATGGTTAAAGCAAGATAAAAGGTTGTCGTGAACAGTGCTGCTTGTGCATAATTAAGTGATTTCATGATATAAAAATAACTTGCAATCCACACACCACCAAGAGATTCAATATGGACATATATCAAGAAGATGAAAATACTCGAAATAGCTCCAGGTGTCTTTAATATATCCTTGAGATGTATATGAGCATGGCTTGTGTCTCGATTCTCTTGAGATTCTTCTTTCCATAATTGAAATGAGATCAGAACGAGGAAAGATATCCCGATAAGAATCGATCCTACAATGATATAACCGAGTCTCCATGTGTTTAAATTAAGTGCAAATGCCATAATGGATGGTCCGGTGGTCACACCGATGCCATAAAATGAGTGCAGATAATTCATATGACTTGCTTTGTAATGAGATGCCAAGTAATGATTCAATGAAACATCAATTGCTCCTGCTCCAGCACCCAAAGGCAATGCGAAGAACAACATTTGATAGAAGTTTGTGATTCTACTGATGGCTAAAAGTGCAATCCCTGTGAAAAGGATGCTGAAAAATACAATTCGTTTCGTCTCAAACCATCTGAGTAATCGAGGTGCATTGAAGGTTGATAGAATTGAAAAGATATAGACAGTGACTGTCATGAAACCTAAAGTTCCAAGTGATGTTCTTAGATCATTTCGAATCATATTCCAACCCGAACCTAAAAGAGCATCGGGTAATCCGAGTGCGATGAAAGCAATATAGATAATCGCAAGTAAAAGAATCGCCTTGAGTTTCATGAGAATCTCCATTTCAATGAGTAGCACCATGCACATTATAGCACAGATGATGAGTCAAATTGAACTCACTTTCATCGTCAATTCTTTGTCAATCAATGATATAATCAATGACAAAGGCAGGTTAATTCTCATGCATACTACTCAAAGCGCTATGCTTGGCCAAATGGATGTTAAAAAAGTACTTTTTAAACTGGCCATTCCAGCGACCATTGCTATGATCGCAAACGCTCTTTACAATCTTGTCGATACTCTATTTCTCGCTTGGGGTGTCGGTGAAATTGCCATTGGTGCATTAACCATCGTTTTACCTTTCCAAACATTAATCTTTGCTTTAGGTCTCATGTTCGGTATGGGAAGTTCATCGATATTCTCAAGAGCTTTTGGTCGTGGAGATAAAGCAGAAATGAAACGAGCTGTCAATTCAGCTCTCTTTTTCAATGGTCTATTTGCTGGCATACTTACAGTCATCAGCTTGATTTTCATGGATGAGATTCTCTATATCTTTGGTGCAACTGCAATCAATATCGAATATGCGAAAGATTATATGTTTTGGATTGTCCTCTCACTTGTTCCCTTTACAAGTGCACTTGTTTTAAATAATCTTGCACGCGCTGAAGGTCGGGCAAACATATCCATGATCTCATTACTCATTGGTTCTTTGATGAATGTCATTTTAGATCCGATTTTTATCTTTGAATGGGGCTTAGGATTGGGTGTTTCAGGTGCAGCGATAGCAACATTCATTGCTAAGGTATTGATGTTTGCATATGTCCTATTTGCTTCACTTTCACCCAAATCGGTACTGATGATCGACAAGTCAAGCCTATATCAGTTTGACCTTAAAATGCTCAAGGATACTGTCATCATCGGACTTCCAACATTCTTGAGAAATGGACTAATGGCCTTTGTGGTCATTGCAATCAATCATCTCGTTAACCAGTACGCTCCTTCCGATCCAGGGCTTTATATCGCGGTTTTCGGTGTTGTGAATAGACTCACTGCATTCCTACTTCTACCTGGTTTTGGGCTAGTCCAAGGTATGATTCCGATTGTTGGGTTTAATTATGGTGCGGGTAAATATCAACGATTAAGAGAAACCATCATCATCACAACTCGATATTTGATGATTTACTTTTTCTTCGCTGCTTCCATCATGTATGTGTTTGCTAAACCACTCATCATGATCTTCTCGAAAAACAGTGATCCACTTTTCATTTCAATTGGTATGGATGCATTTAAAATTATTCCGATAGGATTTTTAATCCTTGCATTCCAATTCATCATGTCTTCTGTTTATCAAGCTCTTGGTTATCCTGTGCGGGCATTCATCATTGCATTATCAAGACAGCTACTCATCTTCTTACCTGTTGTTTACATCTTAACTCCAATCTTTGGAGTCATAGGAATTTGGATGACCTTCGCAATCTCTGATGGTTTATCTGGATTCATATCGTGGATTGCCTATCGTTATGAAATCAAGCAATTCTCGAAAGATGTGATCCCTGATTTACAATTTGAAACAGAATAATCAAAAAACAAAGCACAGCGGATGTGCTTTGTTCATTTATAGTGTGTCTAGATAGGATTTAAGATCGTTTTCATCTTTCAAGACTCTGATTTGAACACCATGACTGAGTAGTAATTCAACCAGTGCTGCTTGATGTTTCTTTGATAAGTCCAAG
>JANJXB010000037.1 GCA_024709245.1 Acholeplasmataceae bacterium
GTATTGAAGATAGGGTCCGGTTTGACCTTCGAATTTCAGCATGTTTTCGAGGTTGAAGTCGACATCAAGATGACGCTCATTCTTCAAATCATTGAAGATGATGGCTCCGATACCGACTGCTTTTGCAACCTGATCATGATCCTTTAAACCAGGATTCTTTTCGATGATTGCTTTTTTCGCATCACTGATGGCTTGAATAATGACATCTTCTAAACGTTTGAATTTCCCACTCCGTGTCGACATCTTCTTGCCATCAATCAAGACCAATCCAAAATTCACATGATTGATTTCAAATTGGTAACCCATGAGGTTGGTCACAGCTTGAAGTTGTTTGAAATGAAGCTGTTGCTCATTACCGACAACATAGAGGATTTTATTGGTGTGATACGTACGGTGTCTATAAAGGATGGCTGCTAGGTCTCTTGTAATATAGAGCGTTGCCCCATCTGATTTTTTGATGAGTGCAGGAGGTAAGCTTTCCCCTAAATCAACGATGGTTGCTCCTTCATCGACTTTGAGTAAACCTTTTTGTTCGAGTTCATAAACGACTGCATCCATCTTGTCATTGTAAAAAGATTCACCATCATAGGATTCAAAAGTGACACCTAAGAGATCATACATTTCCATGAATTCTTTCATGGATTCATCTTTAAACCATTGCCATAATCTTAAATATTCTTGGTTTCCTTGTTCGAGTTGTCTAAAGACATCTCGAGCTTTTTGTTCAAGCGCTGGATTCGATTTTTCTTCCTCATGGAATCTTAAATACAGTTTCTGAAGTTCCATAATGGGATTGGCCTTGATTTCATCATCGTTGCCCCACATCTGATAAGCAACAATCATTTTGCCAAACTGTGTACCCCAATCTCCCAAGTGATTGACACCGACAACATCAAATCCACACTTCAAATAAATGTTTCGAATTGCACTGCCAATCATGGTCGATCTTAAATGACCAACTCCAAAACTCTTCGCGATGTTAGGTGATGAATAGTCCATCACAACGGTGGACCCTTTTCCGTAACTTTGAGACCCATAATCGGATCCGTTTTGATGAACGGAATCGATGATTTCTTTGGAGAGTGTTTCTCTCTTTAAGAATATATTCAAGAAACCAGCAATGAATTCAATTTTTTCGATATGAACCAGTGGTGATAGGCTTGATTTGAACTTCTCAAAAACAAGAACGGGTGAAATCCCCCAAAGTTTAGCGAAGGTAAAAAGTGGAATTGCCAAATCGGCATTTCCCTTTTTGGGTTCTTCAACAACAACCCCTTCTAGATGAAACTCGGTTTCAATGATTTCTTTAATCTGTTTTCTAATGGATTCGATCATATGTTCTTCCTTTGATGAAAAAAAGCACCGAGTGCTTTTTAACTGTTGATTGTGACAAGCGCACCTTCGAAGAATTCACGAACTGAACGGTTGATTTGTGTTGCATCCGCATTTTCAGGATACTGATATGCAGCAATGATTTCACCGTTTTGGAAAACGATGAGCTGGGGTGTGGAAACACCGATTTCGGGATATGCAGAAGATAAATCAGTAGCACCCTTAGTATCTTTGGTTGGGTTGATGTAATAAATGGATTCTACGACATCCGAAAATCCAGTTGAATTGAAATATCTTTGGATGGGTCCGATGGTAGCTTGACATGCTGGGCATGTTTCAAATCCAAGATAAAGGACAACGATCTCTTCTTTTTCGACAACCTTCTTAAAGCCATCTTTGAATAGAGAACCATTGTATGTCAATTGGTAGAAAGGATGATCTTCCGTGAAATATTCAGATGTGACATAGGGATCATAAGCATTGTAAATGGTTTCTGAGTTTGAGGGTTGTGAAACAATCATCAAGACCAACACTGAAACCACACTCAAAATGATTGCAGCCAATGTGATTGGATGGATTTTGGGTTCTACCTTATTGTATTTATCAATTTTTACTTTAGTATTCGTTGCTCTTGCCATGGGTAAGCCTCCTCGTTTGACTGTAAGTCATTATAGCATAATTCAAATTCATTATCAATGATTAAAAGTTTGAATTCATGCTTTAAGAAAATTTCACAAAAAATCAAACACTGAAGACATTTTGATACAAGACATTCACATGTTTCAAATAGGTTTCTGGTTCAAAGATTTTGTTCAATTCACTGGATTTGATGTAGGGTTTTAATGATATTTCACTTTCAATCAAAGTGAGAAATGATGTTCTTTGCTTGAGTGCATGCATCGCAAGTCTTTGAATGATATCGTAAGCTTCTTGACGATCTAGACCATTTTGAATCACATGGTTCAAAACACCTTGAGCGAAAACAGCCCCATGAGTGTAGTCAATATTTCGTCTCATTTGATCGGGATCCACTTCAAGTTTACTTAAAGTATCCGCATATCTGACGAGCATGTAATCGATTAATGTTGTCGCATCCCTTAAGATAATCCGTTCAGCCGATGAATGAGAGATATCTCTTTCATGCCATAAGGGGATGTTTTCAAAGGATGTAGTTACATAACCTCTTAGAACTCTTGAAAGTCCAGTGATGTTTTCAGATGATATCGGATTTCTTTTGTGCGGCATCGCTGATGATCCTTTTTGATTGACACCGAAGGATTCAGAGACTTCACCGACTTCTGTTCTTGATAAATGTCTGATTTCAACAGCAATCTTTTCAAGTTCTGAACCCAGCAGGGCTATCATATGGATGTATTTTGCATGTCTGTCTCTTTGTAAGGTTTGTGTTGCAATCACAGACTCTTTTAGTCCTAAATATTTGGCTGCAACCTTCTGTATATCGGGATGACTGCCTGAAAATGTGCCGACCGCTCCACTCATTTTGATCACTGAAACTTCATCAGCGGCATCCATAAAGCCTTTTTTTAGACGCTTCATGTCTTCGTACCACAATGCAAATTTTAACCCGAATGAAGTCACTTCTGCATGGATGCCATGTGTTCTGCCAATGCAGGGTGTCATTTTATACTTTTCACTCATGGTTTTTAACACGGACATGAATTGATCAATATCATTTAGAATGATTTGATTGACTTCTTTTAAGATTAAGGATTGTGCAGTATCGACAACATCGGTGGAGGTAAGTGCATAATGAAACCATTTCTTTTCTTCACCGAGTGTTAATCCAACCGCCTTGGTAAATGCAATCACATCATGCTTGACTTCATTTTCAATGTTTTCAATGTCTTCCAATTGAAAAGAGGCCTTCGACAGTTTTTCATAGACATCCATCGAATAAAGTCCCTTTTTCATCCAAGCATAGCTTGCTGCAAGTTCAACTTGCAAGAAGGTATCGAATTTCTTTTGGTCACTCCACAAATCGTTCATGATTTGTCGTTCGTATCGCTTAATCATGGGTTGACTCCTCAAAGAAAGATTGAACCATGATGGTTTGATTGCGATCGGGTCCAACACTGAAAATACCGAGTGGAACACCTACCAGTTCACAAAGTTTACTTAAATAATTCTTCGTGTTTTGGGGAAGTTCATCATAAGATTTCACTTGTGTGATATCTTCATTCCATCCTGGCATGGTGATGTAATTGGGTGTACATGCCATAAAGTCTTCGATATCTGCAGGGATTCGATCGATTTCTTCTCCATTGAAGTTATAAGAAGTTGCAATCTTCAGTTCCGGAATGCCCGTTAAGACATCGAGTAGTGTCACAGCCAAATAAGATAATCCAGAGACACGTTTGGTATGTTTCAAGACAACCGTATCGAGCCATCCGATGCGTCTGGGTCTACCGGTTGTTGTACCAAACTCATTGCCAATGGTTCGAATGCGAACAGCCAAATCCCCATGAATCTCTGATGGCATGGGTCCACTTCCAACACGGGTTGTATAGGCTTTGGTGACACCAATCGCACCATCGATAAGCCAAGGTGCGATTCCTGTGTTCAGTGGAACCGATGAAGCGGTAGGTGAACTTGAAGTTACATAAGGGTAGGTACCATGATCAAGGCATAATAAAACGCCTTGTGCACCTTCAAACAGTATTTTTTTATTGTGTTCAATCGCCTGATTGAGAAAATAGGACGTATCTTTCACATAGGGTTTCATGACTTTGGCATATTCTGAAAACTCCTGATAGACAGACTCAAAATCAATAGGTTCTTTACCGTAATGGAGTAATTCCTGATTCTTAAATTCAATCAGCTCTTTGAGTCTGGAACGAAAGCGTTCAGGGTGGATGAACGTCGAGACACGAATGCCAAGTCGCGCTGATTTATCAGTATAGGTAGGTCCAATCCCTTTATGGGTTGTCCCTATTTTTTCATCACCTTTGTTTTGTTCATAAGCCTTATCGAGCTCGAGATGATAGGGGAGTACAATGTGTGCACGGTCAGAGATATGCAATTTAAAATTCGATAATTTCGCTGTTTCAGCGATGAAAGCTTTCGGGTTGATGACCATCCCATTGGCCATGACATTATCAATGTTAGGATTTAAAATTCCTGAAGGGAGAAGATGAAGACTGTATTTCTTTCCATCAATGACCACGGTATGACCTGCATTATTTCCACCTTGATAGCGGACAACGATATCAGCCTTTTGAGCCAGATAATCTGTAATTTTACCTTTTCCTTCATCGCCCCATTGGGTTCCAACCACAACAACTCGCTTCATATAAAGATCCTCCGACACTCGTATTTCTTATTGAAACCTTTCAAATAAAAAAGGGTCTCTCAACCACATTGATTTTAACATGAAGGTTGACTTTAGTCAATGTGAGTATCCATTTAATCTTGACTGAATCTCCATCATTTGAGATATCTCATCTACTTGCTAAAAAGGAGTTGCCTCGGTATAATGATGATAAGGTGAATAACATGAAAATACTCTTTTGCAGTGGTGAAGCCTATCCATTCTCGAAATCTGGCGGTCTTGCTGATGTTGCAGCAGCATTACCGAAAGCACTGAGAGCTTTGGGTCACGATGTCACAATCATCACACCACACTACTTAGAATTAACGAAGTTTCAAAAACAACTCAAGACTCTAGGGACAACCACCATTAAGATGAACGAGATCGACTATGATGCAACCTATCATACGACTGTTTATGATGGTGTGCCCTATGTCTTCGTCCAAAATGATGCTTTATATCATCGTGACCGTTATTATGGATACGATGATGATGCCATTCGTTTTACATTTTTTAACTTTGCCATCTTTGAATACATCAAACGGACAGGAAATTACCCCGATGTCGTTCATGCCAATGACTGGCAAACCGGTCTTGTCCCCTTCTTTTTGGATGTGAAATACAGACCTCAAAACGCTGAGTTTCAACGCATCAAAACACTATTGTCCATTCATAATCTTGAAAAACAAGGATCATTCCCCATCGAAACTGAAAAACTCTTTGGTCATAAGAATTTTACTTACATCCATCTTGATCGCGTCAATTTCTTGAAATGCGGAATCATGAGAGCCTCCGCCATCAATACCGTTTCTGAAAACTATCGAAATGAGATCTTAACCAGATTTTATGGATTTACCTTAGATGGACCTTTGAAAGCACGACAACATGACTTATATGGAATCTTAAACGGATTAGATTCTGAAATCTATCGACCTTCAAAGAATCAACAACTCTATCAATCCTATGATGAAACGAACTTCGTTGTAGGAAAGAAAATCAATAAAGTGAAATTGCTTGCTGATCTAAATCTGATGAATAAAGATCTTCCTTTGGTGAGTTTCATTCACCGCTTCGCACGACAAAAAGGCATTGATATCTTGATGCCGATTCTTGAAGATTACATCAAGAATGGTCAGATGAACTTTGTAGCAATGGGTTACGGAGATGCGGTTTATGAGTCTTTTTTCCTAGAATTATCTCGAAAATACCCGGAGCATGTGAGTTATCACCAAGGATTTGACAATGCACTCTCACAAAAAGTCTATGCAGCATCGGATCTTTTCATTCTACCTTCATTGTTCGAACCTTGTGGTTTGAATCACATGATTGCCATGAAATATGGAGCACTTCCCATCGTTCGTGAAACCGGTGGATTAAAAGATACCGTCACACCCTATAATAAATTCACAGGTGTCGGTGTTGGATTTGCTTTCAAGAATTATGATGCAGATGAATTTAAGCAAGCCATTGATCAAGCTTTGGATCTTTATCAGCATGATCAAGAATCATTTAATAACCTCATTCATCAGGCAATGCATGTCAATCATTCACTCACGAAGATGGCAAAACAGTACGAAGCACTGTATCATAAAATTCTAGCTTAAAAAATCATATGGCCCTCCAAAACGGAGAGCCATTTGTTTTTTAGTGTTTTTCTTTGACGAAAACATCATTGTATTGTCTATGAACCTTAATGAATGTCGTGCATTTCGACAGCTGTTTTAATGTGGGTGCTCCTACATAGGTGCATGTTGAGCGAATTCCCCCTAAAATATCCAAAACCGATACATCGACATGTCCCTTGAATGGAATCTTCACTGTACGACCTTCCGAAGAGCGATATTCAGCAACAGATCCATGATGCTTGATCATTGCTGTGGATGAACTCATGCCATAAAACTCGACGAACTTCTTCTCTTTATAAATGGGTTCAAATGAATCTTTCGTGCGTTGCATCGTGTCATGATATTCCGTGATGACCTCGCCACCGCCTTCAATATGACCAGCAAACATCCCACCTAGCATGACAAAATCAGCACCTGCACCAAAGGCTTTTGCTACATCGCCTGGGCATGTACACCCTCCATCAGAAATGATGTGAGCTCCGAGTCCATGGGCAGCATCTGCACATTCAATGATGGCGGAAAGTTGTGGATATCCGACACCGGTTTGAATTCGTGTTGTACAGACAGAACCTGGTCCAATCCCTACTTTAACGATGTCAGCACCCCGTAAAATCAGTTCTTGTGTCATGTCTGCAGTCACAACATTGCCTGCGATGATGACATGATTGGGGAAAAGACCTCTGACTTTTTCAACGAAGTCACCAAAATATTCTGAATATCCATTGGCGACATCGATGCAAATGAAATGAATGGATGGATGGTTTTTAAGGGTTTCTTTAAGTTGTTCTAAATCACGTTTGGATGTTCCTGTGGACACTGCAAAGTGATTGGGATCCAGTGCATTGAATTCTGAACCAATATCACTTGTGGTATAACTTTTGACTAAACAAGTGAAGAGCTTATGTTTTTGAAGTGCTTTCGCCATTTCAAGTGTCCCGACACCATCCATGTTGGATGCCATGATTGGGATACCTGTCCAAGTGGATTGTGAATGCTTGAAAGTATAGGTTCGATTCAAATCTACTTCTTTACGGCTTTGGAGTGTGGATCGTTTGGGACGAATGAGAACATCGCTAAAATCAAGCTTGTCATCAAATTCTATACGCATGGTTCACCTCGAATGGATTTTTTTGAAACTTACGTTAATATTATAAGACAAGTCACTCTATTTTGAACCATCAATTTTCATGAATATGATGTCAATTCAAAAGAAAGGAAGACGTTTCGGTCTTCCTGCAAGTGGATTAGGGTTTATTCTTTAAGTTTTCAACGAGCATTGGGTCAAATGTTTGTCTTTTGATCATTTCAATTTCTTCGAAATAAGGTGGACGATCATCAACATAGGGTGTTTCGAGAATTTTAGGGATATGCATGAAATCGTTGTGGTAGACGATTTTCATCAGACTATCGAAACCTAAGAATCCAAAACCAAAGTTTTCATGACGGTCTTTGGCTGCACCTTTAGGATTCTTCGAATCGTTGATGTGAAAGACAGAAATGTAAGATTTACCCAATATTGCATCAAACTTCTTCATGACACCTTCAAAATCATCTTTGACATCGTAACCTGCATCATGGGTATGACATGTATCAAAACAAACCGATACTCGACTCTGATCATGAATTAAATCAATGATCTGTTTCAATTCTTCAAACGTTTTACCGATCTCATTGCCTTTACCTGCCATGGTTTCCAGGGCAATTTTGACTTTGAGTCCTGCAGTATTTTGAATGACTTGATTGACACCTTCAGCAATCCAAAGAATGGCTTGATATCGGTCACCACCCACTGCACTTCCGGGATGGAGTACAATTTGAGAAGCCTTCATGGCATCTGTACGCTTGACCTCTTCGGTGAGGAATGAGACTCCAAACGCACGTTTTTCAGGATCTGGATTGGCTAAATTGATGATATAAGGGGCATGAACGACCACATGATCAAACGATAGACCTGATGATTCCATCAGTTCGATTGCTTTTGCGATGTTAAGCTCACTCACTTTTTTACGCAATGTATTCTGTGGTGCACCTGTATAGACCATGAATGCATTGGCCTGATAAGATAAAGCTTCTTTCACACTGGCCAGATACATCTCATCGCCTGACATGCCGACATGACTACCGAGTAGCAGCATAATGTTTATTCCTCAATTCTTGTTTTGCCTTCTTGATCAGTTTGGCATTCTTCTTTTTATAGTTGGGGACAACTTTGGTTGGTTTCTTAATCTTTTTGATCGCATCGGTTTCTTCTTGAGACAATGTGGTTCGTCTCACGGCAACCTTCTTCAATCCATCATCTGACATCGAATACGATTTGAAAGGAATGCCTAATGCCTTCAAACGGTCAATCTTTCGATGATCCTCCACCGACATGAACGTGTAGACAATACCGGTATCGTGCATACGACCGGTTCTACCGCTTCGGTGCATGAAGAATTCAAGGTGATGGGGTAAATCGTATTGAATGACGTGGGAAATCTTAAAATCAAGACCCCGAGCAGCCAAGTCTGAAGTCACGACATACACATATTTTAAGTTCTTAATGTCTTCAATGATCTTGGATCTTTTTTTCACACCTAGGGTAGCATTGATGTTGACAACATTCAATCCCATCTGTTCCAAATGTTTGAAGACAATTTCTTGATTTTCTTTCTTACTCACAAAGATAAAGCATAAGTAAGGATTGATCAGTTTCACCAATTGCTCAAGTGCTTGTAAACGGTCTTGATATTTGATGTTGATCAGCTGATATTCAATGTTTAGGTGATGTTTCTTCGTCGTATCCACCAAATCATAGGCACCAAAGTATTTCCGGATGAAGGGATCCATACCTTGATGGATGGATGCTGAAAAGAGTAAGTACTTCGCATGGGGCATCGAGGGTAAGACTTGATCGATGAGGGATAAGAAATCATAATCAAACATCATATCTGCTTCATCCAAAACGAAATAACGAGCAGTTTGTATTTTTAAAGCATTCATTTCAACGACAAATTCAACGAGTCGATTGGGCGTCGAAATGACAATTTGAGGCTGAAATTTCTCAAGCCAATCGAGTTCTCGATGCTTATCGGATCCTCCAACATAGGCTTTCACCTTGAAGGTATCATCGACTGCTTTCAGCATGCTTTCGACTTGATAGACCAGTTCATTGGTGGGTACAACCACCACACATTGAACTTCCATCAAGGATTTCTTTATTTTCGATAGGATCGGTAGCAAATATGCATGCGTCTTTCCTGTCCCGGTTGGAGCGAGTCCAACCAAATGTTTCGGACTATCAATACGAGCAAAAACACCCTCCTGAATGGGGGTTATGCTTTGAAATCCTAGTTTTTTAAGCTTTTCTTCTATGTACAATTTTATCACCATTGACATTATATCATGGGAACACCTGAATGTAAAAAAATGCGAGAATGAATGAACTTAGTGTATCATAGAAGTGGTGATACCATGAAAGTCATAGACCTTACCCCAAGAGGTTACTGCCATGGAGTGCTCTCAGCACTCGCAATGGTCAAAAAAGTCATACGAACTGAATCCTATCCAAGACCGATTTATATCTTGGGACAAATTGTCCATAACGAGAAAATTACCAAAGCTTTTCAAGCCCATGGTGTGATTTCACTCGATCAACCGAACAAGACACGGATGGAAATGTTAGACGAAATTGACAGTGGCACTGTCATTTTTACCGCTCATGGCATCTCAGATCAAGCGATTCAAAAAGCCAAAGAAAAAGGACTCACAACCTTAAATGCAACCTGCAGAGATGTCACGAAAGTGCATACTGCCATTAAGCATAAACTTGCAGAAGGTTATCATGTCATCTACATCGGCCACAGAAATCATCCAGAACCTGAAGCGATACTTTCCATATCCCCGTTGATTCATTTTGTTGAAGACGAAAAAGATGCACTGCTTCTTCCCGCATCCTTGATCGAAGAGAAGATTTTTGTCACCAATCAAACCACGCTTTCTCTGTATGATATCGAAAGTGTGCTGAAAATCATTGAAACCAAATATCCGAATTATCTCTTTGATAATGAAATCTGTAATGCAACGACGGTTCGACAAGATGCGGTTATCCATCAGGAAAAAGTGGATTTGATGCTTGTTGTAGGCGATAAAAAGAGCTCGAACTCTAATAAACTCGCATTTGTTGGTAAAAAACACCAAAACATCGATAGCAAACTCATCTCAGGTGTTGAAGACATTGATCCGAAATGGCTTATGGATATTGAATCTGTTTCTGTGACATCGGGTGCATCAACACCCACCAAAGTGACTGAGGAAGTGATTCTATTCCTTCATCAGTTTAATAAAAATGACCCCAGCACATGGGATCATGATTCAAAACTAGACATCCTAGACATCCTTTGATGTCTTTTTTGTTTGATAGAGACTTTCTTCACGTTTGGTTAATTCCTGATAGGTGAAGAGATTATAATCCATCTTTAAGTCTTTCTTCTGTAAAACGGATCCTAAGAACACCCCGACAAGCCGCACCGCTTCGCCGTGATAGTTTGCTTCAAAAAGATTTTCAATGGCATCGAGGAATAAGGCGTAATCATCGGTGTGTTCAGCAAATGAAAAACTGCGATTGATCGTTTCAAATTGATTGTTTTTCATTCGGATACCCACTGTTTTCGCGACCAGTTCTTCTTTGATGAGTCGTTCGTGGGTATACTCTAAAAGTTCAGTGATGATTTTTAGTAATGCTTCAGGACTATCCATGTCATAATTTAAGGTAGTTTCATTGGATATCGATTTAGGGATGGCGTATCGTTTTGGATCGATATGATCAGAACTTCTACCCATGATGTGTTCAAGATAAGAAAGATAAGCATGCTCGCTCATGATGGTGAGTATTTTTTCTTTATTCTCTTTCTTGGTAAAATCACCGATGGAAAGAACACCGATGGACTCCAGTCTAGGATAGGTCTTTTTCCCAATGCCATACATATCTTTAATGGGGAGTGGAAAAAGTTTTGAGACGATGTCCTTTTTTCGAAGAACGGTAATACCCATAGGTTTTTTCATGTCGGATGCCATTTTCGCTAAGAATAACGTCGGACCAATTCCAATCGAGCATGGGAGTTGATATTCCTTCATCAAACCATCCTGGATTTCTTTGGCCAATACCAAAGGGTGTTTGGTTTTCGATGCCTCAGTCATGTCGACATAACCTTCATCAATGGACCCTTCCAAGATGATCTGTGAATAGCGTTTCAGAAAATTAAAAAATAGATTCGAGAATTTTTGATAGAGTGAGAAATTGGTCGGAACAATGAGTAGTTTCGGATAAATTCGTAAACAGTCACTGATACTCATCGCACTTCTGATTCCAAGTTCACGTGCAGGATACGATGAAGTGGATACAA
>JANJXB010000112.1 GCA_024709245.1 Acholeplasmataceae bacterium
ATAGGTGATATAAGGCGTATTGACACCAGGATTACCCTCATAATCGAGTTTAGCTTGTGTGTGACCAGCCATATATAAATTCAAATATACGTGATCAGAAATAGGAGCCCATAATCTGAAGGTTGTAGAAGCAGGAGTGTAGATTGCGCCAAGTTCTCCTTCAAATCCATATGCTTCATTGAAGGCTTCACTGGTGTAGAAACCATCAAAACCAACGGAAGAAGTTGCAACTTCAGGATCACCAAAATCAACTTCCAAACGATATTTCTTGGTTAAATCCGCTGAAATACCAATATTGACTGTACCTGAGGATCCAGAGAACGTAAATCCTGATGTTGGAATTTCAACATTATCTTCAAAGACCTTTAAATCAGCAGCAACAATCGATTTGGTAAGGGTAAATCCAATGGTATTTTCATCGATAAATGCCGCAGATAAGATCTTATGAGCAATATCAGCATCTTCTAAACTGTAGTAAACAGTTGGGTTGTTTTGAACAAGAAAGACATGGACTTCACCATCTTCGTTGGGATTGGTAAGATCAATGAAACGATCCTGATCAACATCCTTCTCGACCCATTCGCCTTTACGAATGATGAACCCAATTCTTGTTGAATTTTCCATATTGGTTCCTGCAAGTGTTTGAGTGAGGACTTTGCCGAAGCCATCTTCACCATTAAACGCATAGGATAAACCACTTAAACTTTCTGGTTCATGTGGCCACAACCATAAGTTCCATCCTGTGTATTGTTGATCAAATCGGTAATAATGAAAAACCAATGTCGTAGCATTATCTGCACTGACAGTCATCAACTTGCTCATTGCAAGGACATTGATGAGTGTAAACAACACAAATATCATCAATTTGCGTATCGATTTCATATATATTCTCCCTGTACTATAGTTTCAGTTTCATTATATCATGTGCATACTTTTTCAGTGAAAACATGTGTCTATTCGTACATGATGGTAACGGTTTCAATATTTACTCAAACGATTTCGCTATGGCCTTATAAACGTAATCATCTTCAATTTTTCGATTTGTTTACACACAATCAAACACAATGAGTTGATCAAGATTTATGAAATCGGTTTTAGAGCGCAAAAATCATACATTCATGTTACAATAAGTATGAAATATACTTAAAGGAGCAAGACTTCATGTACAATTATTTTACAAATACAGAAACCTTCAAAGAGGCGTTTTTAACAAGTCTTCAGACACAACATGGTGTCACATTGAAGGATTCATCCGTATATCAAAGATACGAAACACTCGCGCGTTTATTGCAAACAGAATTGACATCCAATGATGAAAAAACCAAACAGTATATCCGTGACCATCAGATGAAAAAAACCATCTATTTTTCAATGGAATTTTTGATGGGAAGATTGATTACGAACAATCTTCAAAACAGTGGTCATTATGATGTTGTGAAACAAGCTTTTCAAGAATTGGGTATTGATTTAAATGAAGTTGAATCTGCAGAAAGTGATGCTGGACTTGGTAATGGGGGTCTAGGTCGACTTGCTGCTTGTTTCTTGGATTCAGCTGCATCCCTGGGTTTACCTCTTTTTGGCAATTCACTCCGATATCGTTACGGTTTTTTCACTCAAGATATTGTCAATCATCGTCAAGTTGAACTCAAAGATGAATGGCTAAGCAAACCCTTCATTTGGGAACAAAGAAAAGATCAAGAAGCTATCCATATTCCAGTTTTTGGCT
Organism: Acholeplasmataceae bacterium; assembly: GCA_024709245.1. GTDB lineage: Bacteria > Bacillota_I > Bacilli_A > Acholeplasmatales > Acholeplasmataceae > Peloplasma. The sequence goes on from JANJXB010000112.1 coordinate 1,727, forward strand.
ATGTTGAACATACGAAACTCATCAATCCTCAATGGATCAAAGCTGTTCCCTATGATGTCAAAATCATTGGGGATCACAATGGAGTAGTCACAACACTTAGATTATGGTCAACAGAACCCTCTGAGAAACAAATGATTCATAGTCAAGACTATTTGAAATTGGTCTCTGGCATTTGTGATTCACTTTATCCCGATGATTCCACAGAAGAAGGAAAAACATTAAGATTACTTCAATCTTATGTCTTTTCTGCTGCAGGCGTTAAAGCTGCCATTAAGGAACACAAATCACTCGGAAGAGATATTCGCGATTTTAACAAGTATTACACATTCCAAATCAATGATACTCACCCAACGCTTGTCATTCCTGAAATGATGCGCGTATTGATGGATGATGAAGGTGTTGGTTATGCTGAAGCTTGGCACATCACTACTCAAACCTGTGCATTTACCAACCATACCATTTTATCGGAAGCTCTTGAAAAATGGAATATTCATATTTTTAGAAATCTTTTACCGCGCATTTTTGAAATTGTTCAAGAAATGCATCGACGTTTCAAATTTATCCTCGAATCAGATGGTCGTTTCAATGCTGAACAAATCTACCTGATGGGCATCATTGGTCAAAACCATGTTCGCATGGCGCATATTTGTATCTATGGATCCTTTTCAGTCAATGGAGTCGCAGCACTCCACACCGAGATACTCAAAAAAGATGAAATGAAGTTGTTTTATCAGTTATATCCTTATAAATTCAACAATAAAACCAATGGTATTACCCATCGTCGTTGGTTGATTCATACAAATCAAGAACTTGTCCGCATCATCGATGAAAAAATCGGCACTGGATGGAGAAAAGATTTGACTCAATTGACACAATTGATGTCATTCCAAAAAGACAAAGACACAAAATCAAAGATTAGAGCCATGAAATTAGCCAAAAAACAAGCACTGGCCGATCGCATTTTCAAGCTTCAAGGGATAAAGTTGGATGTCAATTCGATTTTTGATATCCAAGTGAAGAGACTCCATGAATACAAGCGTCAATTAATGAACATTTTACACATCATTC
>JANJXB010000121.1 GCA_024709245.1 Acholeplasmataceae bacterium
GAAATATTTAGGACTCTTGAAATCAGGCGGTAGTGATTTCCCAGTCAATCAAGCCAAAGCTGCGGGTGCAGACTTAACACAGAAAGAAACGTTCATGGCTGTGATCCACCGTTTTGAGAGTCTTGTGGATCAACTCGAAAAAGTGCTTGAAGACTAACGTAAACAAAGGTATAATGAAAGTGCAATGAGAAGGAATGTCATTGATTGAGTCATGTCAAGAGAGCTGGAACGGTGGAAACCAGTCATGAAATATCAATGAGTGGGGCCTTTGAGCAAACAGTCCGTCGGCTATAACGACATTGAGGGTCGAAAGTTTTCTTTCGAAACTAAGGTGGCACCGCGTAAATCTTTACGTCCTTAGACAACAATCTAAGGACTTTTTTTATTCAAATATAAGGAGGATTACATATGGAAAAAACAAACAACATCACCCCTGAAGCTGTCAAGAAACCAGAAAGAAAGACATTGGTTTCGGGTATCCAGCCCACCGGTAGACTGACGTTAGGGAATTACATTGGAGCACTTCGTCAATTCGTTCTTCTGCAAGATGAATTGGAAAATACTGAATTTTTCATCTTCATTGCTGATTTACACGCCATTACAACACCACAAGATCGCGTTGAGTTGAAGAAAAACATCCGAAGCGTTGCTGCTCTTTATCTTGCATGTGGACTTGATCCAGCAAAGGTCAATCTCTTCATTCAATCTGAAGTGATGGAACACACGATGCTCGGATACATCATGGAATCCACTGCTTATGTCGGCGAAATGGAAAGAATGACTCAATACAAAGACAAAAAAGCGAAACAAACCGATGGTATTCGAACTTCTCTTTTGACGTATCCAGCGCTCATGGCTGCAGACATCTTGCTCTATGATGCGAGTATTGTTCCGATTGGCGATGATCAGAAACAGCATTTAGAACTCACGAGAAACTTAGCCATTCGGTTCAATAATGCTTATGGAGACACTTTTGTCGTTCCTGAGGGTTTTTATCCGAAAACAGGAGCGAGAATCAAGAGTCTTGCTGAACCTGAAAAGAAAATGTCTAAGTCCGATGAAAATCCAAAATCCTATATCATGTTACTCGATGATTTGGGTTTAATCAGAAATAAGATCAAGAGTGCTGTCACTGACTCCGAGGGTACCATTAAGTATGATTTGAAAAAGAAACCTGGCATTTCCAATTTACTGACGATTTATGCATCTTTAACCGATGAATCCATTAAAGAAATCGAAAAGAAATACGAAGGATCCAATTACGCTACATTCAAAGCAGATCTTGCTGAAGTTGTTGTCGATGCCATTCGACCCATTCAAAAACGGTACTTTGATATCATCAATGACACCAAATTGGACGATATCTTAAGCCAAGGCGCAGAACGTGCACGATTGATTGCATCAAGAAAGATGCAAAAAGTGATGAAAAAGATTGGACTTGGAAGAATCAAATAACATTGAAGGGAGCAATCCCTTTTTTGATAAAAAAAATAGGCATTTCGCCTATTTTGCTCGATATGTAGAAAACTGATCGATTGGATACTCGACATCCCCATCGATTTGAAGGTAGGTTGGTTTGTCGAATGATATTGAAATCACGTCTGCATTCATCACCTTCACCCAACGTTTGAAGATGACATGCCATCCTAAATAAATGGTTGGAAATATTAAGATTAAAATCCATTTTGGAACATCTTTGACCATGACAAGCTGAAGTTTTTTCTCATTTCGATTTGCTGTAGGAGCGATTTTCATGCCTCCTCCAAAATAAGGAGAATTCATCATACTTGCAAACCATAGTTTATTTTCTCTAAATTCCTGTCCATCGACATTGAGTGTTGCAGAGATGGGTTTAAACTTTGCAAATCCTTCAAATGCATGTCGAAAGTAGTTGAGCTTATTTTTCTTATACTTTGAAGTATTGACCAAATGTCCAATGAATCCATCGAGACCAGCACCTGCTCCATTTAAAAAGAGTCGATCTTGATCATGAAAGTGTACAGAGGGCAATATACTCAAGTATTTCTTAATCGGTACAATCTTAGCTTTCGTTTTTAAGCTTCTCACGAAATCATTGCCAGTCCCCGCCTGGTACATGAAAATGTCTTGTTTAATGTCAAGCGTAGCAATTACATTGGCGAGTCTATTGATGGTACCATCACCACCGACAATGATGATTCTATCTGTATCTGCGCACCCCGATAAGAAAGAATCGACATTATCAATGGAAAGCAGACTGTAACTGACGACAGCATTTCCTGATTTTCTGAGGTGTTTTGCAATTTTTTCGATGAACTTTGGATTCTTGCCATTTCGAGATAACGGATTATAAAGTAATATGTCCATAAATGTCTCCTATGCGTAGACAACCATCGCGTACTTTTTCTTACCTCGACGGATAATCTGATATTTTCCAAACAGTGCATTTTCCTTGTTTAATATGAAATCTAGGTCTGAAATCTTGGTTTCATTGACGATGATTGCTCCGCTTTGAATGAATGTTCTTGCTTCGCGCTTTGATGAAGATAAACCCGTGTCGACCAGTGCATCAAGAAGTGGGTAGGATCCGGATACTTTTTTGACATCAAGTGTTTTTTCAAGCATGGATAGGCCTGATTTTGATAATCCATTGAAGTCTCCAGAAAATAAGGCTTCGGTCACTTTAAGTGCTTCATGGAGCGCTTCTTTGCCGTGGACAAGAGTGACAATTTCTGATGCTAACTTCTTCTGAGCTTTTCGTTTCTCGGGTTCCTTTTTGGAAAGTTCCAGCAATTGCTCAATCTCAGGTCTGGAAAGTAAGGTCAATGTTTTTAAATAGTTTTCAACGTCAGCATCTGAAGCATTGAGGAAATATTGATAAATTTCATAGGGTGATGTCAAGTCTGCATCTAGCCATAATGCACCCGATTCACTTTTCCCAAATTTAGTGCCATCCGCCTTGAGGAGCAAAGGTGATGAAAGTCCAATCGCATTCGCCTGATCACCTTCAAGCTTTCGAATCAATTCAAGTCCCGTTGTGATATTACCCCATTGATCTGATCCACCGAACTGCAACTTACAGTCTAGTGTTCGATAGAGATGTAAGAAATCAATGGCTTGAATGAGCATGTATGAAAATTCTGTATAAGAAATCCCTACTTCAAGTCTTTTTTGCACTGTATCCTTGGCAATCATGTAATTGATGGAAAAATGCTTACCATAATCTCTTAAAAACGAAATCATGTCAATCTTTCCAATCCAATCGTAATTGTTGACAAAAATTGAACGATTCGGGTCTATAAACAATGAGAGTTGTTTCTTGATTTTTTCAGCATTCAGCAATGATTCTTCAAGTGTCAGTAGTTTCCGTTCGGAAGTTTGTCTCGGATCCCCAATCAATCCTGTTGCACCCCCAATTAAAACAATAGGGGTATGACCATACTTTTCCAAAAGAAGCATTCTTACAACTTGAACCAAATGACCAACCGTGAGTGATTCTCCGGTAGGATCAAATCCACAATAAAACCGTATTTTTTCATCATCTAATAATTTTCTAGCCTTTTCTTCATTGGACACGTCTTTAATTAAGCCACGCCAGATTAATTCATCGTATAATTTCATGTTCATTTCTCCTTGATTTTTAAACAAAAATCGCCCTTAGAAAAATCTAAGGACGAAATCATTCGCGGTACCACCTTAGTTCCGGATATTATCCAGCACTCGATTCATTGTGATCTCCATAAATGTATTTCGATACTTGTTTTCTCCTCATGTTACACCGTCATGAAGTCTCTTTGTTAGGGTTTCAAGTCTCTACTCGATTTTATTTCACGGATCGATTTAGTTGTTTGTGGTTTGTCTCTTGACAATGTAGTGTGGCAATGTGATACGGATATTGTCCACATCTTTTTGATTCATGAGTTTGGTGAGTAATCGCATCGATACAGCACCGATATCATAGACAGGTACATCAATCGAAGTGAGTGTTGGTCTAGAAAGCAATGCATACTTCGTATTTTGGAAACCTGCTACAGCTAAGTCTCTGGGGACGAGTCTACCGTTGTCTCTTGCGATATTCATGAAAGATACTGCAATAGAGTCTCTCACACCGATGGCTGCATCAATTTTCTTATCGGAGAAGAAAGTCGAAAAGTGTTGACGGTTAATATTGGTATCGCCACTTGTTCTAAAGATTTTAGGATCTAAACCCGCTTCTTCCATGGCTCTGGTATAGCCGGCTTCTTTTTTATCATTGACAGAATAGCGTCTTGCTGTTGACAAAAGATAGATGTTTTGTCTATGATCATTGATCATGAGTTTTGTAATCTCATAACCCGCCTTCTCATAGTCGATTGAAACGGTTGGAACATCTGGATCATCTGAGACAACATTGGCAAATACAAATGGAATACCATTCGAATTGAACATACGTTTGATATCTTCGACTCGTTTTTCGTTCAGTTCATCATTGAGATACAAAACACCATCTACCTGTTCTGCAACAATATCGTGGAGTGTGTCTAAAACATCCATATCTTCTCTGATGGCGAATAATTTGATGGAATACTTATAGTTTTGAGCGATATCACTGATTCCTCCGAGCATTTCTGCAACCGAAGCTCTTGTGATGTCAGAGATGACAACTCCAACCGTTGTCGTTTTTCTGCTTGCAAGACCTCTTGCAATGACATTAGGACGATAACCGAGCTCTTTAATGACCTTAAGAACTCTCAGTCTTGTCTCTTCTTTGACTTTTTCTGGATTATTGAGTACACGTGATACAGTTGCTAGCGAAACACCAGCTGCACCGGCGACATCATAAATAGTTGCGTTACTCACTAAAAATCACCTCTTCTTAACTCATATACGAAATTATTATATCATGGAGTGTAAAGGCTTTCAAGTATTAGTGAAAATATTTTCATTCGTTTTCACAAATGTACCGTTGGATGGATTGTTATAAATTAATCTTCCTTTTGAATCATAAACCCATATCCTCTTACAGATACAAGCCATTGAGGTTCATCAGGGTTGTCTTCTATTTTTGATCGAATTCGGTGGATGTTTACACTGATTAAGTTGTCATCATGATCAAAAGGTCTTTTCCAAACATATTCAAATAATTCCTCTTTACTGACAGCACGACCTTGATGCATAAATAATACCTGTAAGATATTAGCTTCTTTTTTTGTAAGAGCAATTTTCGAATGTTTTTTTTCAATCACATGATTACGATAATCAAATATCATATTTCCAAGCTGAGAGATACTTTCTGTGACTTGAGGTAGCATTTTGGATCTTCGAATGTTTGACTCTACACGTGCAATCAGCTCATTCATTGAAAAAGGTTTGACCAGATAGTCATCTGCACCGATTCTTAAATACTCAACTTTGTCCATATCCTTATTTTTAGAGGATGTGATGATGATGGGCACATTAGAGCTCTTTCGTATGGTCCTAATGATAAATTCGCCCATAACATCCGGTAAAATGATGTCTAAAATAACCAAATCAAATCTACGCTTTGAAAATTGATACAATGCATCAGAGCCAAAGTATGTCGATGTAACAACATAAGATTCTGATTGTAGCGCAGATGTGACGAGTTCATTCATCATTTTATTATCTTCAACAACCAATATATTATAAATCATTGGAAACAGCTCCTTCATTTTGAGGATAAAGCGTACTGATAATCTCATCAATGACTGATTTCAGTACTTCAATCAAATCCGGATCAAATTGTTTTCCGGATTCTGAATACATAATCTCAAGGGTTTTTTCGAGAGTAAATGCATTTTTATATGCTCTTTTTGAGATTAAAGCATCAAAGACATCTGCAATCGAAACAATACGCGCTTCTAAAGGTATTGATTCTCCTTTAAGTCGATCTGGATACCCCTTGCCATCATATCTTTCGTGATGTGATCGTGCAATGGAAATGGCGAGATCAAGAAAACCCATGTTGGGATGAACTTCTTTGATTTCACTCAGCAATTGCGAGCCGAAGACAGTATGTTTTTGCATTCGATGTCGTTCTTCATCGGTATAGATTGACTTGCTTTTCAATAAATCGTCATCAATACCTATTTTTCCAATATCATGAAGAATACTTGATAAAATTAAGTTCTTAACGTATGTCTCAGTCATGATTTCGGAATATTTGGGCATTCTTTTCATGTGTGATGCAAGGATTGTTGTAAAGACTTTGATCCGATTCACATGACCACCCGTATCTCTGTCTCTAAGTTCTGTCAATCGTGCAAGTGTATCAAAAAATGCTTTTTTATCAGCACTTCGACTGACACGTTCTCCCACTTTTAAACGAAAGATGAATTCATTCTCTTGAATGGGCTTAACCATGAAGTCATCAGAACCATTGACAAAGCTTTTTTCAAGCTCAACGATTTCTTGACTGCTTGTAATGGTGATGATGTGTGTATACGTGCCAATTTCATGCTCTCGAATGTTTCGAATCAGTTCATGCCCGTTCATGTAAGGCATATTGATATCTGTGACAACAATCTCTGGTGCAAACTCTTTCCAAATATTCCAAGCTTCTTTCCCATTATTAGCAAACATGACTTCATAGGATGTTCCGTTTAAGTATTCACTGAGAATCATTTGATGCATGAGATTGTCTTCTGCGATGAGTAATTTCATTTTTTAATCCCTTTTTGCCATTGATTCACATCATATATCCAATCTTGAATCTCATGATCGATCAAGTTGATTAATGTGTTGACCCTTTCGTGTTTCTCTTTTTGCGCTTCTTTCATCAATTCCTCACATATCCAAACAACCCGTTCAGCAGCTGCATAGGATGCAGAACCTTTTAAGTAATGTGCAAGTTTGCTGATTTCTATATAATCATTCTTCTCCAAAGCATTTTTCAGATTTTGTACATTTGTTCCATACTCCTCAAAAAAAGCACTGATGACTTTTTCGCCAAGATACGATTTGTTTTTAAAGAGCATCATCAAAGTCTCTGCATTAAAAGCCTTCAACTTATCAGGAATAATCATTTTTTGTACCGAATTTGATGAAACCTTTTGGAGATGCATTGCAATCATTTGTAGAAGTGCTTCTGGATTGTATGGCTTGCTGATTAAGTCATTCATGTCGGATTGTTTCACTTTTTCGATGACCTGATGTGCTAAATTGGCTGTTACAGCAATAATGGGTAACATTGAATTCGTGTATCCCAAACCTCGAATGATTCTTGTTGTTTCATAACCATCCATCTGTGGCATTTGAATGTCCATCAATATCATGTCATAACTATGATTCTGAACCATGGATATCGCAGTATGTCCACTTGATGCCTGATTGACAATAAATCCCTCGTTTTCAAGAATATGTGTGAGTGCCATGAGATTCACGGGATTGTCATCAACAATTAAAATTTTTTCATGATTAAAAACCATAGACAATCTCTGATCATCTTTGACTTGATCTGAATGTGATGTGTTGTTTTCTAATAATATCAGTGTTTTTTCTCTGGTTAATGGAAAATCGAGTTTGTAATCAATACCAAATGTCAAAAGATCATCTTCTTCATATGGCTTACCAATGAGATTACACAAAACAAATTTTGCGTCTTGTTTTAGCGATTTCTGTTTCACTTGATCAATGAAGCTCTTGTCGAAATTGTGCAAATCCAACTCAAAAACAATATAATCATATAGTTGCTTTTCTACAGATTTCAAATGAGTGACTGGCACACATTGGACATCCATGTCCAGTGATTGATAAAAATGTAATCCCATATCATTTGGAAACTGATCATCTTGGACAATCAGTATTTTTTTACCCTGTAAATGGTGTTGATCAAATAGAGGATTGCCTTTTTTAAGTTTCAAAGTAAATGACATTGAAGTTCCAACATTCTCGGTAGAGTCAATGATTAAGTTGACTTTAAAATGGTTTAATATCTCTTTGACAATCGATAATCCTAATCCGGTTCCTTGGAATTCTTTGATGGTAGACTGGTCTGCTTGATAGAATGCATCTGTGATATGAGGTAATGCATTCTTAGGAATACCAACACCAGTATCATCGACACTCAATTTGACATAATAATAGGAATCGTCTTCTGCAATCATTTTTACATCCATCGTGATACTACCTTTGTCTGTAAACTTAATGGCATTGTGCGTGAGATTAATCATGATTTGTCTCAGTCGAACACGATCGAATTCAATATGATGTCTTATCCGATAATCAAATCGATAGATAAATTCGAGCCCTTTTTCCCTTACCAGCAACTCTTGCAGTTTAGCAATCTGAAATAATTCAGACTCAAGGGAGAAGAATTGTAAATCAACCGTGAGTTTACCTTGTTCAATTCTTGAAATATCCAAAATGTCATTGACTATTCCGGTCAAAGTTTCAATGGATACTTTTGCTAATTCCAAATATTCAAGTTGTTTTTGTGTGAAATTTGTACCTAATAATAGATTAATTGCACTATAAATGCCAGAAAGCGGGGTTCTGATCTCGTGGCTCATATTGGCAAGAAACTGAGTTTTCGCATTGCTATATTGTTCAGCTTTTTCTCGCTGACGAATCAGTTCCTGGTTATTTTGAATCTTCACTTTAAGATTGACAATCAACTCAGCCATGATTTGAAGTAATTTACGATCTTCTTCTGACCAATGTCTTATGCCTCGTGTTGAATCAAATCCTGCAAAACCAATCAATTCGCCATGATGGAAAAGTGGAATCGTCAATATAGACTTGATACCTTGTGGTGCTAAATATTGATAAATCACTTCATCATGCGAGATGGCTTCTAAATCTTGAATATAGACCATCTCACCTTTTCGATGATGCTTTAACCATAAATCTTCGATATCATCAATTGGGTAATTCTGTAAGTTCTCTATTTCAGGAGTAACTCCTTCTGCACACCATTCGTAGGTGTTGGATGTTGTATTATTGATGAAATCATAGTCAAATACATAAACTCGATCGGCATTAATATGTAATCCTGCTACTGCTAATGTATCTTCGATGGCTTGGTCTGCTTGATCTTCATGGACATTGATGAATTCCAATGCAATCTTGATGAGTGTGTCTTGAAACGACAAAGAATTTCTCAGCTGATACTGAATCTGTTTCATTTCTTCAATGTTACGATTGATACTGATGATTCCGATCAAATCTCCACCCTTTGAGAATGCTGGAAGTCTTAATGCTTCGGCTAGAAAAGAACCCGTTGGACTCTTCATGACAAACTCGCGATGAATCGGTTTCATTTGATGAATGGTTTCTTGATCCATACCCAGTACACGGGGTTGTTCATCAACTCCGTACAATTCAGAAACTTTATGACCCACAATGGTATCAAATCGATTTTTAAACAGTTGATTTGCTTTTTGGTTGCTGATGATGTATTCTTCATTTAAATTTTTAACAGCAATCATTTCAGGCAATTCATCCAAGATGGTCTGCATAATGTCTAATTTCTGATGAGCAGAACCCAATTGACTTTGATACTCATTCAGTTGATTCAGTAATTTCAACTCTCTTTCAAAATTGCTGATGAACGGCATGATCTTATCAAATGAGAGCTGGGAAACCAAAAAAAGAGTACCTATGGACTCTAAATTATACTGATGATGGAAAAGTTGTGAAAGTGATGAGATCTGTTCCTTATGCAAATCAATTGAATCGATTGAATTTTGAATCTTGATTTCCAAGCGTGCACTGATGGAACTGCTTTGATGCACTAAATGATCCAGTGCTTCATCAATTCGCTTTTTAAGTTGTATATCCATGATTTACCTTTTTGTCATACTTTCAATGTTTTTGTAATCGTATTTTAACCTCTAATTCGAAGAAAGTCAAATAAACTCAAGGAAATCAAGAAATACTTAATGATTTTGTAATTTTTAATATAAAAAACAAAAAGATGTGGATATCTTCACACATCTTCTTGACGGATCACTTAAACTTGTTGGATAAAACGTTATGCCCGTTTTTCTTTGATTCTGGATGCCTTGGCAGATAGCGTGCGGATGTAATTCAACTTCGCTCTTCTGACCTTTCCGGTGCGTGCCACTTCAATCTTATCGATTGCTGGTGAATGGACCGGGAATGTACGCTCTACACCGATACCGTAGGAAACTTTGCGGACAGTAAATGTTTCAGATACTCCGCCACCTTGTCTTTTAATGACAAGACCTTCGAACATTTGAATACGTTCGCGGTTTCCTTCTTTGATCTTGACGAATACTTTGACAGTATCACCAGGATTGAAAGTAGGTACTTCCTTGATGTAAGAGGCTGTAATCGCGGCAATCAGTGCTTGCCCTTTTAATCTTGACATGTTCGACTCACTCTCTTTCTTCCAATGTTCTTGTTCTATGACAGCGGACCATTGTGCTCAATTGATATGCCATCATCATGACGGCCTTTTAATTATAACAAAGTTCACGTGAACTTGCAACCATTTTTAAATCAATTCCTAGGATAATTCATTCGCCTTGTAATAATAAGGATTATCAAAACTGAAATAATTCGAAATGAATAATTTCTCATAGAAAACAATCGTATTGTAAATCGATTCTTTTAATTCCAAGAAGGCATCCAATTCAATCTCACCAGAAACAACTTCATCAAACATAACCTGATGCGTTTCTGAAATCCAGCTTGAATAGGACAAGATGATGGGACGATCCGTCCTTTCTTCTAAGAATATACTTTCTCCATGATAAAAATCTTGATAATAAGGAATACCGAATAAATCCAATA
>JANJXB010000006.1 GCA_024709245.1 Acholeplasmataceae bacterium
GGGCTAAAAGAATTAGCATACGAGATCGAACATCATAAAAAAGGCTATTACGTTTGGCTGTTGGTACAAGCGACTCCAGAAGCAATTGCCGAATTTAACCGTGTTGTCAGAATTACTGAAGAAGTGCTTCGATTCATTGTCGTAAAGGAAGGCGAATAAGATGATCAATCGTGTTATTCTGGTAGGTAGAATTACCAAAGATCCAGAAGTCAAATCGACACAGTCTAATATTCCCGTCGTAAGCTTTACGCTTGCAGTCAATCGCCAATTTTCGGATCAATCCGGAGAGAAGCAAGCCGATTTCATTCAGTGTGTTGTCTGGCGCAAGCAAGCGGAAAATTTGGCACGCTTTGTCAAAAAAGGTGCACTCTTAGGTATCGAAGGCCGTATCCAGACTCGTCAATACGAAGCTGATAATGGCACCAGATATGTGACAGAAGTTGTCTGTGATTCCGTTCAGTTCCTTGAATCCAAGGGTGATAGCACAAATAGTGCTCCGGAAGCACCTCAGACAACCTATAAAGAAGAACGTCGTACTTCTGCAGACAATGATGAGTTTTACGAAACCAGTAAACAACTTGCAGCAGAAGAAGACCTACCATTTTAAGGAGGAAACATCATGCAAAACCAAAAACGTGGTGGCGGATTCAAGAAACGTAAGAAAGTCTGCTACTTCACTCAGAATAAGGTTGAAAACATCGATTTCAAAGATGTTGAACTACTCAAGCGCTTCATTACCGATCGCGGCAAGATTCTGCCAAGACGTGTAACAGGAACATCTGCCAAATGGCAGCGTCCGCTTGCAGTTGCAATCAAAAGAGCACGTCACATGGCATTGATTCCGTTCGTTAAGGACTAGTCAAATTGACCATCAGAGCCCATGCCTAGGTATGGGTTTTTATTTCCTTAGATTCAAGATAAAATCTTTATCTTGTGCTCCATACGTGATATAATAACTTTAAAGTAGGTGAAGACATGAAGCGTTGGCTCTTTCTTTTGGTTGCGCTAATCATTTTAGCAATCGCTATTTACCTCTATATACCGTATTTCCAATTTGAATCCATTCGACAACTCATTCTTTTTATTGCGCTCTTTTTGGGTGTTTCCCTCATATTTACAGCGATTTATCTCGTTTTCAACCAGCAAAACAACCAAAAAGTCAAAACGCTTCAAAATCGGTTATCGATGTGGACTAAGTTATCCTACCACGTCAATCAGGTTGGTGACGAAGTATTCAATGAACTACCCATTGGAATCATCGCACTGGATGAAGATTTTGAAATCAAATGGGCAAACCCACATGCAAAAACGATATTTGATGCCAAGATTGCTGGGAAGAACTTAAAAGATGTTCACCCACAACTTCATTTGGCAGCCATGAATAATAAGATTCAATTCACTATCCAAATCAAAAATGATACTTACGATGTGACCTATCGTTCGGAATTTAAGTTTTTCTATCTGTTTAATGTGACGGAGCGAGAAAATGTAAAGCAGCGATATCAGGATCACATTCCAGCACTGGGTATCGTCTATTTGGATAATTTGGATGAAGCACTCGCTTCAATGGATGTCTCTCTACAATCCTCTTTGAAGGGGGAATACTTGGCTGCGATTGCTGACTGGGCCAATAAGTATGACGGTTTCTTAAAACCTTATGGTGATGAACGTCTCATTACGGTTTTATATCGCAAGCAACTGAACCGTATGATTCAAGATAAATTTGATATCCTGGATAAGATCAGACAAATATCAACACAAAATCAAGTGAGAGTCTCGATATCGATGGGTGTTGCTTCATGGGATGTTGACTATGAAGAACTCGGCATTTACGCTCAAAATGCTGTTGAACTTGCTGAAAAACGTGGTGGAGACCAAGTTGTCGTCAATATTCAAGATCAAAAGATTATTTACTTCGGTGCGAAGAACAACGCTGCAGCGAAAAGCTCTAGAGTCGGTGTTAGAATTAATGCACAAACCATTCGTGATTTCATTGATAAGTCCTCTAATGTCTTTATCATGGGTCATGATCAATCCGATATGGACGCTTTTGGTTCGATGATTGCAGTGTATCATATGGCGAAAGCATCGAAGAAACCAGCATTCATGGTTTTGGATGAACCCAAATTTGATTTAACCGTCAATAAGGTGTTGGGTATTTTTAAATCTCAAATGCCAGCATTTTTTGATAATTGTATCAACATCGAAAATGCATTGAAAACCATCACGGATGAAAGTTTACTGATTGTCGTCGATAGTCAATCGCCAAAAATTGTCATGGCGCCAGAACTCTTAGAAAAGTCTAAGAAACTGATTGTCATTGACCATCATCGAGTGGGTGAAGATTCTTTTGATGCGATGTTCTCATTCATTGAACCCTATGCATCTTCAACCATTGAACTGGTAATGGAGTTACTATCGTTTTACAATATGGAAGAAGAAATTAAAATTTCAGCTTTAGAAGCCACAGCCATGTATGCAGGTTTAGTCGTCGATACCAACAATTTCAGTTATCGTACAGGTTCAAGAACCTTTGAAGTTGCATCGAAGTTGAAAGACTTGGGTGCCGACATCATTGAAGTGAAGTTATGGTTAAGACGAGATTTAATGCGTACCATGGAAATCAACAACTTGTTAAGTCAAGTTGAAATCTTCCTGGATCGCTTCGCATTTGTAAAAACACCCGATATTTATGATGATAGAATTTTACTTGCACAAGTCGCTGAAGCGCTACTCCAAATCAATGGTATCGATGCTTCATTCATGATCTCAAGAATGGGCACCAATAAAGTAGCCATTTCAGCAAGAAGCTACAATGCAATCAACGTACAGGTCTTGATGGAGGCTTTCGGTGGAGGCGGGCATCTGAACAGTGCTGCAGCACAAATCGAAAATCAGTCCGTCAATGATGTGTACGAACAACTCAAGACATACATCGAACTCGAATACGGCGGAGGAGGAGAACTCGTGAAAATCATATTGATGGAAGACGTTAAAGGAAAAGGCAAGAAGGATGATGTGATTGAAGTCGCATCCGGATTTGGTCAGTTCCTCGTGACACAGAAAAAAGCAATGCTTGCAACTGAAGATAATTTGAAGGCTCTCAATCAAGCGAAAGAAGAAGCTTTCTTAGCACAACAGCGTCATTTAGAACTGATGAAGAAACTGAAATCAGAAATAGACAACAAAAAAGTGACTTTAGGCATTCAGATTGGACAAGATGGTAAATTGTTTGGAAGTGTTACGACCAAACAAATTGTTGAAGCATTTGAAACAGCACACCATATTTTAATCGACAGAAAGAAAGTAGAATTATCATCAGATATCAATTCTGTTGGAATTTATACAGCAACTGTCCAATTACACAAAGACATTAAGGCTCAATTCGAAGTTCATATCGTTGAAAAGTAGGTTTCAAATCCATGGCTAAGAGTTTACCGCATCACCATGAAGCCGAACAATCCGTTTTAGGTTCTATTTTTCTAGATCCCAAACAGATTGCAGGTGTCATCGATCAATTGAATAATGAAGATTTCTTCGACCAAAGCCATATCCTGATTTATCAGGCGATGAAAGACTTATACAATGAGCAACTTCAAATTGACTATGCTTCTGTAGCATCTCGTTTGGAACGCACACAAGACCTTCAAAAAGCTGGGGGATCCAAATATCTCTATCAGCTATCTGAAACAGTGCCATCTGTAAAACATTTGGAAACCTACATCGCACTGGTGAGAGATGGATCTTTGAAACGTCAAGTCATCAAACTTGCTGGTGAAATTCTTGAACGTGGATATCAAGGTGAAGATGATGCCAATGATTATGTGACGTTTGCTGAAGAAGCAGTGTTTGCCCTCGCTCAAAAACGCAAAACATCGGAATTTGCAGAACTTTCTGATGTCATGCGTGATGTAAAAGAAAAGACTGAAAAGAATCGAGATAAAAAGGGTGGCATTACTGGACTGAGAACAGGTTTCTCCAATATGGATGAACTCACTGCAGGTCTCCAACCCGAAGAACTCATCATTTTAGCCGCACGTCCATCCATGGGTAAATCAGCGTTCGCGATGAATCTTGCGATCAATGTTGCCAAAAGAAATCAAGATGGACAGGCAGGAGTTGCGATTTTTTCACTCGAAATGAGTAACGAACAACTCGCAGCACGTATGTTATCTTCAGAATCGAATATTGAAAACAATAAGATTAAGACTGGACATTTGACATCCAAAGAGTGGCAATATCTAGAAGGTGGGATGCAGTCTTTATCCAGATTAAAAATTGTATTTGATGATTCATCTGCAGTTTCTGTTGCAGATATCAGAGCAAAATGCAGAAAACTTGCTCAAGAAGGCAGACTTGATTTTGTCGTCATTGACTACTTACAACTCATCAAAGGTGATGACAAATCGGGTAACCGTCAAGAAGAAGTAGCTAAAATTTCAAGAAGTTTGAAACAAATGGCGAGAGAACTCAAAATACCGATTCTTGCACTTTCACAATTATCCCGTGATGTTGAAAAACGAGAAGACAAACGTCCTGTACTTGCAGACTTAAGAGAATCAGGCTCGATTGAACAGGATGCGGATATTGTCATGTTCTTATTCAGACAAGATTATTATGAACGCAAAGGTGAAAATAAAACCAACGAAGTCGAGTTATCGATTGCAAAGAACAGACAGGGTATGGCAGGGATTACACTGAGATACAGATTTGATACAGAATTCTCAAGATTCACTGCACAAACTGAACGAGAAGAAGATAATTTTAATAGAGATTAAATCAAAGACACACTAGATCCCTCATTTCCTATGGAAACGAGGGATTTTTTGATGATTCGAATTGAATGAGCAATCGAGTGAGTTCACCACAAATTCAGATGAAGTATCACAGACACCTATCAAACTCCACGCATAACTCATAATTACATATTCATACATATTTCATGATTATCATTGTTATTTGGAAGAATATGCTCTATAATTAAATCAAAAAAAGGGGAGAACAAAAATGCCAGGACTTATTACAGGAATTATTATTTTTTTTGTACTTTTAATCTTTTTATTCATTGCGTCTTATGTCAAGATTCGCCCAGACAAAGCGGTCATCATCACCGGACCTAAAGGATCTAGAATTGTTACCGGCAAAGCGACCATCCGTATTCCATTCATCCAAAGAATTGATTACTTGCCACTGGATTTGATTCAAGTCGATATTCGCACTTCATCTGCAGTACCCACCAATGAATTCATCAATATCTTTGTTGATGGTGTTGCAAACATCAAGATTCAATCCGATGAAGGATCGATTCGTTTGGCTGGTGAAATCTTTTTAACACGTTCATTAGAGGATGTTAAGCAGATTGCAAAAGAAGTATTAGAAGGTAACATGCGTGAAATCATTGGTCAAATGAAATTACGCGAACTTGTTCAAAATCGCGATAAGTTTGCTGAGCAAGTCAAATTATCAGCATTAGCGGATATGAAGAAGATGGGTCTTGATATTGTCAACATTACCATTCAGAATTTCACAGATAAGAATGGTGTCATTGATGATCTTGGGGTCGATAACATTGCACAGATTCGTAAAGATGCATCGATAGCTCGAGCAAATTCAGAAAAAGAAGTTGAAATTGCGATTTCTAAAGCTAAAGAATTGGCAAACGATGCAAGAATTAAAGCCGAACTTGAAATTGAGTTACAAAATAACTCACTCGCATTAAGACAAGCGGATCTCAAACAAAAAGCGGACATCGCAAAAGCAACTGCCGATGCTTCTTATGAAATCCAGTATGCAAATGAAGCAAAAACCATCAATATTTCTAAACAGAATGCAGAAATTGCACGTAGAGATAAGGAAATTGAACTTCGCTCTAAAGAAGTAGAAGTCGAAGAAAAAACACTCGAAGCGCGCATTAAGAAAGCTGCTGAAGCAGAACGTTATGCTAGAGAACAGAAAGCCGATGCTGAATTATACGTAAGAACTAAGGAAGCAGAAGCAAGACTCCAAGAAGAAGAAAAAGCTGCCAAGGCTCTCAAACTTCAAGCAGAAGCAGAAAAATATGCTCAAGAACAAAGAGCGATCGGTATTCAAGCTGTTGGTCTTGCAGAAGCTGAAGCGATTGAAAAGAAAGCAGAAGCGATGAAGAGAATGGAAGCTGCAGCCGTCCTAGAACTTGTCTTAAAATCAGAAGTACTACCCAATATTGTCAAAGCTGCTGCTGAGCCACTTACACAAGTGGACAAGATTGTCATGTATGGTGATGGTAATAACACAAAATTGATGGGAGACATTGTCAACTCATCCACCAAAGTACTTGAATCAATCAAAGAAGCTACAGGACTTGACCTTGCAAGTCTTCTTGCAGGATTCGCAACCGGCAAATTGACATCTAAGGAAGAACCTAAAGAATAAATAATCAAATGAAAAGGGACCCAGTTCATGAAAACGGGTCCCTTTTTTAATGCATTCATTGAATGAATTTTACTTCAGCGTAAATGTAAGCATCCAAATGTGCTTTTCGAAACTTGCAATCGAATTGATCAGTAAATCAGCAGTTGCTTCATCGCCTAATTCTTGAGCAATCTTCAATACTTCTTTGAATTCAAGATCTAAAACCTTGAAATCATCTAAGACATGTTTAATCATTTCTTCAGCTTTTTCTGTGCCTGTTGCTTCTTTAAGAGAAGTAATCGCAAGATAACCCTTCAAATTGGAGACTGGATTTCCACCAATCATGAGTAATCTTTCTGCAACAGCATCATAAAGTTCATTGATTTCATCATAGAACTCTTCAAATTTAGCATGTAGCGGATAGAAGTTTGGACCGGATACATACCAGTGGAAATGGTGCAATTTTGTGAATAGCACACTTAGATTTGCAACTTGCTTGTTTAAGCCTTGATAAAGTTTTTCCATATGTGTAACGTTTCCTTTCTTTATAATTCTATTTTCATTATATCACGGATGGACCAAAATGAACAGGAATGAAGCCTGGAACCGGAATTGACTGAGAATGTCAATAATGATGGAAAAAGTATATGAAATGTGGTAATATGATTCAGGTGATAAAATGTTTGAACGATTAGAAATTATGGAACAACAATACCAAGACATGCAAGACAAACTTTCAACAGGAACTCTCGATGTCAAAGAAATGACACGTTTGCTGAAAGAGTCAGCAGCTCTTTTTGATGTTGTCATGGCGTACAGAGCTTACAAAGATAAGCAAATGGAACGTACTGAACTCGAATCACTGCTTGAAATGGAAACAGATCCTGACATGATTGAAATGACCAAGATGGAAATATCTTCCATCGATGAGCTACTTGAAAAGACAGAAAAACAACTTAAAATCATGTTACTACCCAAAGATCCTAATGATGAAAAAAACGTCATCATCGAAATCAAGGGTGCAGCAGGTGGCGATGAAGGTAACATCTTTGCAGGTGACCTTTTCCGCATGTATTCACGATTTGCAGAATCTAAGCATTGGAAAATTGAAATACTATCTGCATCTGAAGGCGCAATGGGTGGATATACATCGATTGAGTTTTTAGTTTCTGGCAAACTCGTGTATTCCTTCATGAAATATGAATCAGGGGTGCATCGTGTTCAGCGTGTTCCTGAAACAGAATCCATGGGTCGTGTACACACATCAACAGCGACAGTTCTCGTTTTACCTGAAGCTGAAGAAGTCGAAGTCGATGTGAAGTGGGATGATATTCGTGTCGATACATTCAACTCTTCAGGTCCTGGAGGGCAATCTGTCAATACGACAAAGTCTGCGGTCAGACTGACACATATACCTACTGGAATGGTCGTTGACTGTCAGGTTGGGAAGAGCCAACACGAAAATAAAGCATCGGCTTATCGCCTTTTAAAAGCAAGAATTTTTGACAATATCATGAATGAACGTCTTGCCAAAGAAGGTGAAGAACGGAAAGCTTTGGTCGGTCGTGGCGATCGCAGCGAAAAGATCAGAACATACAATTACCCACAAAACAGAGTATCAGATCATCGAATTGGGCTGACATTGCAACGACTTGATGTCATCATGGAAGGTAGACTTGAACTCATACTAGAACCTCTACTCGATGAATTTCAGAAGCGTCAACTGCTTGGAGAAACCAAGTGACTTACGAACAGCTACTCAAAGTAGCCTATCAAAAAACGAAGACATATCAAAAGGAAGAAGAAGCAGCTAAATTGCTTTTGATGGAACTTTCAGGTCAAGATCAGCATCAGTTTTACCTCAATTTGAAAATGGAAGTCAAACCGGGATTTGCTGAGGATTTCTTAGAAAAATTGATGTTCTATTTGAAAGATAATCAACCTGTTCAGCACATCATTGGTCATGCCTATTTCTATGGATATCAGTTTAAGGTCAATCAGGATGTTTTAATTCCTCGAAGCGAAACTGAACAATTGGTTGAACATGTGCTCTACTACTATGATCAATATTTTGAGAATCAGAAAGTCAGAGTTCTCGATCTTGGAACGGGTTCAGGATGCATTGGACTGACCCTATCTTTGGAAGAACACAACATGGATGTCATCATTTCTGACATCAGTGAACAAGCATTGAAGATTGCAGCCATCAATCGAAATGATTTAGGCTCAAATGCTCAAATTATCTTATCAGACTTGTTTGAAAACATCGAAGGCACATTCGATATCATCGTATCGAATCCCCCTTATATTCCAGATTCTGAAGTTGTTCAAGACATCGTTGAAAAAGAGCCGAGTGTGGCTTTATATGGCGGTTCACTTGGTGTTGACTTCTATAATAAAATCTTGTCTCAAGCAAAAAAATACTTAAAACCTAGAGGACTGATCGCTTTCGAGCATGGTTACCAACAAAGAGAAATCATCTTAGGTTTTGCTAAACATCATTTTCCAGATGGAAATATCATACAAGACAAGGATTTAGCAGGTAAGGATCGGTTCACATTCGTTGGTACTTTAGATGTACTGAAGTCATAAAGAATTGCATGTTCAACATGCAGTTTTTTTTATACTTGAATAGGCGATAGGCTGTTATTCATTTTCTTTCCATGAAGCATATAAAAATGATGCAACATTGTTTCATTTCCTAAGAAATGGTATATAATAGACAAGGTTAGAAAGAAGGACAATTATGGAAATTAGAAATATTGCCATCATCGCGCATGTCGATCATGGCAAAACAACATTAGTCAATCAATTATTGAAACAAAGCGAGCGTTTTGATGCGCATTTACAACTTGAAGAACGTGCCATGGATTCCAATGATATCGAAAGAGAACGCGGTATTACCATTCTAGCAAAGAATACAGCCATCATCTATAAAAATTATCGAATCAATATATTAGATACACCGGGTCACGCCGACTTTGGTGGTGAAGTTGAACGCATTATGTACATGGTGGATGGTGTCCTCCTTTTAGTCGATGCTTATGAAGGAGTTATGCCACAAACACGATTCGTACTTAAAAAAGCATTGGAAGCGAAATTGCTTCCGATTGTTGTTGTGAACAAAATCGACCGCAAATTCGCTGACATTCAAAGAACCGTCAATGAAGTCTACGATTTATTCATTGATCTTGGCGCTGATGAACATCAGCTTGATTTCCCCGTCCTTTATGCATCTGGTCTACAAGGTCTTGCCAATTATGTACCTTCTTTGGATCCTTCCATTAAAATGGATCCCATTTTAGATACCATCATTAGAGCCATCCCTCAACCCAACCAAAATCAAGATGAGCATCTCCAATTTCAACCCGCATTAATTGATTACAATGATTATGTTGGACGCATGGGAATTGGGAAAATCTATCGGGGAACTTTAAGAACCAATGATACAGTTTCCTGCATTCGTATGGATGGTAGAATTCAACAATTTAGAGTTCAAAAGATTCTACAAAGCATGGGTATGGAAAAAATCGAAGTTGATGAAGCTTATGCTGGAGATATTGTATCGGTTGCGGGACTTCCAGATATCCATGTTGGTGAAACCATCACAGAAGTTGGATTTGAAGAAGCACTCCCTCATCTCCACATTGATGAACCTACCGTGCAAATGACCTTTTTAACCAACAATTCACCCTTTGCTGGAAAAGAAGGTAAACATGTCACAGCATCCAAAATCGATGATAGATTATTCCGTGAAACACAAAAAGACGTTTCATTACGTGTTGAACGTATCCAAACATCTGAAGCGTGGACAGTCTCAGGCAGAGGAGAACTTCACTTAGGAATTCTTGTTGAAAATATGCGCCGTGAAGGATATGAATTTCAAGTTTCAAGACCCCGTGTTATCGTTAAAATGATTGATGGGGTTAAGCATGAACCTTATGAAGATGTCCAAATCGATTGTCCTTCAGAGTATATGGGTACCATCATTGAGATGCTCGGTGACCGCAAAGGTGATCTTGTCTCCATGAATCAACAAAGAGATTATTCTCGTATCCATTACATCATGCCGTCCAGAGGTTTAATTGGCTTCATGACGCAATTCATGACAGCAACGAAAGGTTATGGTATCTTATCCCATATCTTTTTGGATTACCGGCCAATGGTGTATGAGGCAGTCGGTAACAGACGCTCCGGTGCACTCATTTCAATGAATCAAGCATCAACAACTGCTTATGCAATCGGTCGACTCGAAGATCGCGGAACGATGTTTTTAGAACCTCGTGTTGCAGTCTATGAAGGCATGATTGTGGGTGAATCGAATAAGGATACTGATCTTGTTGTCAACGTTACCATGGAAAAACAACTCACCAACATGAGATCTTCATCAAAAGATTCGACTGTTGTACTCAAAAAAGCGAGATCCATGAATTTGGAAGCCTGTTTGGCATTCATCAACGATGATGAATTGATTGAAATTACGCCTGAGTCCATTCGCTTAAGAAAAGCAGTGCTCAAGGCCAATGAAAGAAAAAGAGCTTATTATAACGAAACTCAAGAATAAGGATGAAAATCATCCTTTTTTTACTGGCCGGACATACCGATTTTCTTTGAAAAAGATGATTTTATGTTATAATAGAGTAGGTTTATGAAAAGGAGGGAAACGATGAAAATTGTCATTGGAAGCGATCATGGCGGATATGAACTCAAAGAGCAAATCAAGTCCTACTTGTTAGAAAAAAATATTCAGCTTGATGATTTGGGTACTCACACCAAAGATTCCGTGGATTATCCTGATTACGGCAAAAAAGTAGGTAAAGCTGTTGTATCAGGTCACTATGATTTCGGTATCGTTTTATGCGGTACAGGCATTGGCATATCGATTGCAGCGAACAAAGTCAAAGGCGTCAGAGCAGCACTTGTCTATGATGAGACAACAGCAAGACTCGCAAGAGAACATAATAATGCCAACATCATCGCTTTAGGTGGGAGAACAACCACACGAGAAAAAGCAATTTCCATCATCGAAACCTTCATGAACTCAACGTTTGAAGAAAGACATCAAACGAGACTTGATAAAATAAAAACCATAGAGGGGAACGAGTAGAAATGAGCAAAGTTGTGATTCTGAATCACCCTCTGATCAACCACAAAATGGCCAAAATCAGAGACAAAAGAACAGGAACCAAAGAGTTTAGGGAAAGCGTATCCGAAGTAGGAGGGTTAATCACTTATGAAATCACCCGTGATTTCACAACCAAACCCAAAATCGTTGAAACGCCAATCTGTGAAACCACATGTTACGAACTTGAAAAACAGGTCGTCATCATTCCCATCCTTAGAGCAGGACTTGGAATGGTCGATGGTATTCACAACATCATTCCTTCAGCAAAAATCGGGCACATCGGTCTTTATCGTGATGAGGAAACACTTCAACCTCATGTCTACTATTCTAAATTTCCCAAGGAGATTGTCGGTGGCGTTGTCTTAGTTGTTGACCCCATGCTAGCAAGCGGAGGATCAGCATCTAAAGCTGTCGAAATCTTAAAAAGCCATGGTGCAACCGATATTCGTTATGTAGGTTTAGTGGGATGCCCAGAAGGTGTCTCAAGACTTCAAAAAGATCATCCCGATGTAAGTATTTATCTTGCAGCGATGGACAGTCACTTAAACGAAGTTGGATATATTGTACCGGGTCTTGGAGACTGCGGGGACAGACTTTTTGGAACGAAATAGTTTTGGTAAAGCGAAACGCATATTCATGAACTACATGATGGTCATGCAGTTCATTGTGACTGTTGCAGGATTGGCCTTATTTGGTTATTTTGTGGGTAAGCGCATCAATCCGGATGGTAATCTATACATCATCTTAACTGGAGTGGGACTCGGACTCGGTGTTTTTGTAGGGTTTGTTACACTCATTCAAATGATTAAAAGCGAGGAAAGATATGAAAGAAGTATACGTCATTAGTATCATCGCACTCATCTATTCAGTC
The DNA here is from genome assembly GCA_024709245.1 of Acholeplasmataceae bacterium. Lineage (GTDB taxonomy): Bacteria > Bacillota_I > Bacilli_A > Acholeplasmatales > Acholeplasmataceae > Peloplasma. The sequence goes on from JANJXB010000006.1 coordinate 12,387, forward strand.
TTACTAGCTCTTGTCGCGCTGGTTTTTTTTGATGAATATGTTCTCTGGGCAATTTTGGGATCTGCAGTTGCACTCTTCAATCACTCACTCATGATTCAAGTCACCAAAAAAAACAATTTCAATGCACAACGCCTGGTTGCTCATTTGGTCCAACGTTATGTTTTCTATCTGATCATTATTGCCTATGTGTATCTTCAAACGAGAGAATTAGGCAGACTCCATATGATTTATTCATACATTTTTATGTTATTGGGTATTTTCTCGATTAAGATTGGTGTTCTGATTTATCATTTGCCATTCATCAAGAAACCCAAGGAAACCGAGGTGAAAACGGATGTTCCAACAGATCATCAATCAGATCTTAAATGACATTAAACAACCGTTTTTCATCACATCGATGGTGTTGATGACTCTGATTGCTCTTGCATCCATCATCATTGGCTTAAAGGTTCAAAAAATGGATGTTAGACAAAAACCCGGACGATTCATGACTCTAGTCATTTTGGGTATCGGTGGTTTTAATGGGTTCGTTAAATCTTATGTCGGCAAACATTGGAAGTATGTGATGCCATTTGTACTCACCATGGCACTCTATGTCTTTATCTCGAATATTTCAGGTGTGGTTGCATTAGACTCCCCTACGAAATACACAGCAATCACATTCTCCATGTCACTCGTTGCCTTCTTCGTGGTTCAGTCCACCGGGATTGTCAGTCAAGGATGGAGACACTTCCTTGGGATCTTTAAACCCCTCGCCCCCATGGCACCTTTAAATATCGTCGGTGATTTCGTCCCCATCATTTCGATGGCACTCCGTTTGTTTGGGAACATTTCATCGGGTGCATTGTTATTAACTCTAATCTATAAATTGACTGGTTGGTTATCACCTCTGGTCACACCAGCCTTCCATCTGATTTTCGATATCGGATTTGGCATGATTCAAACGCTTGTTATTGTCTTGCTCACCATCATATTCGCGTCCATGAAAGTGGATGAAGCGGATTTTGAGAATATAAACTAAAAGGAGAACACTTATGTTGAATTTCTTAACACAGATTTTGCCAAACATCCTTGCAGCAGCTGCAGAATACAATGAATTTTTCGCAGCAGGTCTTGGTTACATTGGTGCAGGTATCGCCGTTTTCACTGGATTTGGTACAGGTATCGGACAAGGTATCGCTGCTGCAAAAGCTGTAGAAGCCGTATCGCGTCAACCCGAAGCATCCGGTAAGATTACAGTGACCATGTTAATTGGACAGGCTGTCGCTGAAACCACAGGGATTTACGGTTTGATCATTGCGTTCATTCTGACTGCAAAACCATAATAAAGGATTGATTCCAAGTGAACTTAAGTGAACTATTTAGCGAGGTCGTTCAGGGTATTGAAGATGGTCTATACTCCATCATTAACCACCCGTCCCTCGTACTTTTGAACATTCTTGCATTCATCGTGCTCATGTTTTTTGTCAAAAAATTCTTATGGGAAAAAGTCACCCGTTTCATCGACCTTCGCGAGAAGGCATTGATGGAAGCGATGGAGACTGCGGATCAAGAGCGCAAAAGAGCCCAAGAACTTCAGGCAAAGTCCTCACAAGATTATGAGAAGATGAAAGAAGAAACCAGACAATTAAAAGAAAAATTGACTCAAGACGCATACCGCCAGCAGGAAGAACTTATTCTTTCTGCCAAGAAGGAAGCACAGCGTCGTCTGGAGCAAACCGAATTGGATATCCAATTTGAGATTGCACAGGCTAATGAGGAAATCAAACAGTCGATCAAAGAGATCGCTTTTCTTGCTGCTGAAAAGATTGTCAAACGAGAAATTGACGAAAGTGTCCATCAGGATATCATCGATTCAATTCTTGAGGAGAATGGTCAGTCATGAGTATTTCGAATGTTGCCAAAGCACTCTTCGAACTCTCTTTGGAAACATCAAAAATCGATGTTATCACATACCATTTTGATGACTTAAAACTCATTTTGGATGCTCATCCGGAATGGATGTCAGTGATGGATTCACCGATGGTTGATTTTCACGAGAAAGAGAAAATGATTGACGCACTGGATTATGATGCGTCATTTTTAGCTTTCTTGAAGATGCTTGCACACAAAAATAGAATGTATGAACTCCTTGAAATCCATGAAGAATGGACGAATCTTGCACGAATTCATCAAAAGATTGCACATCTTCATATTTACTCAGCAAAACCTGTTTCCAAGCATTTGGAAGAAGCACTTAAAAAAATCATTCAACCTCGTTTTCCAGGACGAACGATTTCATTGCACATTACGGTGGATGAAAGCCTCTTGGGTGGTTTGAAAATCGTTTATCAAGGTCAATCTCTCGATCGTTCGATTGCTCGTGAAATTCAAGAATTATATACAATCATATAAGGTGGTGTAGACATTGTCAAAAATTAAAGTCCAAGAAATGACTCAAGTCATTAAAAAACAAATACAGTCATTCGAACAGGACGTCAAACTCGAAAATATCGGTAAAGTATTAAGCGTAGGCGATGGAATCGCAATCGTTTACGGTCTCCAACAGGCCATGATGGGCGAACTTTTGGAATTTCCAAACAACGTCAAAGGTTTGGTCTTTAACCTTGAAGAACACAGTGTCGGTGTCATTCTACTTGGAGAATCAGATAAAATTAAAGAAGGCGATTTAGTCAAAACCACCAAACGCATTTTCGAAGTTCCCGTTGGGCCTGAACTCTTAGGTAGAGTCGTGAATCCACTCGGACAGCCCCTCGATGCAGGTGGTCCCATTGATGCGAAAAAATTCTTACCCGTTGAACGTAAAGCACAAGGCGTCATGCAACGTGGTTCGATCAACAGTTCCATGGAAACAGGAATTAAGGTCATTGATGCTCTCGTTCCCATCGGACGAGGTCAAAGAGAACTCATCATTGGAGATAGACAAACCGGTAAGACAACGCTAGCTGTTGACACCATTTTGAACCAAAAAGGTAAGAACACCATTTGTATCTATGTTGCCATCGGACAAAAAGAGTCAACAGTAGCAACGCTTGTTCAACTCTTTAGAGAACATCAAGCCATGGAATACACCATTGTTGTTTCAGCGGGTGCTTCTAAAGAAGGCACGCTCTTGTATCTTGCACCCTTTGCAGGTGTCACCATGGGTGAATTCTTCATGGAACAAGGCAAGGATGTCTTAATCATTTATGATGATTTATCCAAACATGCCGTTGCCTATCGTGAATTATCACTCTTGCTCCGTAGACCACCGGGAAGAGAAGCATATCCTGGTGATGTCTTCTATCTTCATTCAAGATTGCTTGAACGCTCAGCACGTTTGAATGATAAATTGGGCGGAGGATCCATTACTGCACTTCCCATCATCGAAACCAAAGCCGGAGACATTTCCGCATACATTTCAACCAACGTTATTTCCATCACTGATGGACAAATTTTCCTTGAAGCCGAATTATTCTATTCAGGCATTCGTCCAGCCATCAATGCGGGTCTATCGGTATCCCGTGTCGGTGGTGCTGCACAGTGGAAAGGCATGAAGAAGGTTGCAGGTACACTTCGTGTGAACTTGGCAAGCTACCGTGAACTTGAAGCATTCGCTCAATTCGGTTCGGACTTAGACACCAGTGCGAAGAAGCGTCTCGAACGCGGTCGTAAAACTGTAGAACTCCTCAAACAAGATGTGCACGAACTCGTTCAAATGCCAACACAGATTGTGACTGTCTTTGCCTTATCCGAAGGTTTAATGGACGATATCCCAGTTGAACGTGTCAAGGCACTCGAATATGAAATCGCCCAAGCACTTGTCATGACCGACCAAGGTCAAAAGATTCATCAGCATCTCGTGAATACGAAATCTCTTCCAGATACCAAAGAACTCAAAGAATTTATCATGGGTCTCAAGAGGTTAATCTAATGGGACTTAAAGAGATCAAGATCAGAATGCAGGCGATTAAAAAAACCGCCTCCATCACTCAAGCCATGCACAATATTGCGCTATCGAAGATTAAACGGTCTCAAGAGTTGCTCCAGAATTCAGCTTCATTCGTGAATAAACTCGAAGAAATATTAAAATTTGCGAGTCGAAATCTTGAAGAGCCCAATCGAATTACGATGGAAAATGAAGGGAAGACTAAACTCTTCATCCTCGTTACTTCAGACCGTGGACTTGCAGGTAGTTATCACAATCAACTCTTCAAAGCTTTTTTAGATGATATCAAGGATTTACCCAAGGATGGTTTTCGAGTCTTTGTTTTGGGCAAAAAAGGTTTCTATTTTGCACAAAAACGAAATTTGCCCATGATTAATGCAGAAGTCATTTACAATCGTGATGATTTATCGACCATGTATTTCAGACAGTATGCCAAAATCATCAAAGATGTTTTCATAGAGGGATTGATTGATGAAGTGATTCTTTATCACAATCACTTTGTCAATACAGGAACTCAAGTCGTTAAACAGGAAACCATACTTCCGCTTAAGTTTGAAGCAGCAGAATCTTATCGAGAACCCTACATTTACGACACTAGACCTGAAATCGTTTTGGACCAGGTCACCAATATTTACATTGAATCATCGATTTTCAAATCATTGGCGGATGCAAAGCTCTCTGAGCATGCATCGCGTATGATTGCTATGAAAAACGCTACAGATAATGCCAACGAGATTGTCGAAAGACTTCATCTCATGTATCATCGTGCTAGACAACAAGAAATTACGAGTGAAATCATTGATGTTATCAATGGTTCCAATGTCTAAGGAAGGAGAAACAAGATGCAAGGTAAAATTACACAAATCATCGGTCCTGTTGTTGACTGTACATTCGAAGGCGCATTACCCGCCATTTATGATGCACTTAAGGTCCAACTCACCGATGGAAAAACCATCACACTTGAGGTTGCACTCCATCTCGGAGACCATATTGTACGCACCATTGCGCTTGAACCGACAGAAGGTTTAAAGCGAGACCTTGTTGTAGAAGCAACCGGAAGTTCTCTTCAGGTTCCTGTCGGAAAAGATGTGCTTGGCAGAATCTTTAATGTCTTAGGAGAACCGATTGACGAAGGAAAACCCCTCACGGATGCACCCAGAATGAGCATTCACCGTCAATCACCCCCATTCCATGAGTTATCTTCTGAAGTTGAATTGCTTGAAACCGGAATCAAAGTCATCGATTTGCTTGCCCCATACATTAAAGGGGGTAAGATTGGTCTATTCGGAGGTGCCGGTGTCGGTAAAACCGTTTTGATTCAGGAACTCATCCATAACATCGCTCAAGAAAGAGAAGGAATCTCTGTCTTCGCTGGTGTCGGTGAAAGAACCAGAGAAGGTTATGAACTCTATCAGGAAATGCAAGCATCAGGTGTTTTGGATAAAACCGCTTTAGTCTTCGGACAAATGAACGAATCTCCAGGTGCCAGAATGAGAGTTGCTCTCACTGGACTCACCATGGCTGAATATTTTAGAGATTCCCAGAAACAAGATGTCCTTTTATTCATCGATAACATTTTCCGTTTCATTCAGGCAGGTAGTGAAGTCTCCGCGCTTTTAGGCCGAATGCCTTCAGCTGTAGGTTACCAACCCACGCTTGCGACTGAAATGGGTAGACTGCAAGAAAGAATCACATCCACCAAACACGGATCCATCACATCCATCCAAGCGATTTATGTCCCTGCCGATGACTATACAGACCCAGCACCAGCGACAGTATTCTCGCATTTGGATGCGACAACAAACCTATCCAGAAAACTCACAGAAATCGGTATTTATCCTGCGGTTGACCCGCTCGCATCAACCTCGAGAGCACTTGCACCACACATCGTGGGTAAAGAACACTATGAAACTGCAAGAACTGTTCAGAAGATGATTCAGCGCTATCATGAACTTTTGGATATCATTGCGATTCTCGGTATGGATGAATTAACCGATGAAGATAAGCAACTGGTTCACCGTGCAAGAAGACTACAGGTATTCCTATCACAGAATACGCATGTCGCTGAACAATTTACAGGTGTTCCAGGATCCTTTGTTCCTTTAAAGGAAACCATTCGCGGATTTAAAGAAATCATTGAAGGCAAGCACGATCATCTCCCTGAAGAAGCATTCCTCATGGTAGGTACGATTGATGATGCCATCAAGAAGGCACAATCCTTATGATCTTCAAAGTCTTAACCCAACAGGGCAAATCGTATTCCGACGAGATTGATTTTGTCATCATCAAGAATGAAGATGGTGAACTCGGTATCTTAAATGACCATATTCCGATCATTCTCCAGATTCGTGAAGGTTATTTGAAACTCGTCAGGGAAAAGACTGAAAATTACTTGGTTGTCGAGCAAGGTGTTGTTGAGTTCAAAGATAATGTGTTATCCATCCTCGCACTTGAAGCACAGATGGGGGCTACTTTGGATAAAGCGAAACATGCATTTGACAACATGAAGAAAGATAAGTTAGAAATGACCAAGCGAGAAAATATTGATTTCTTCAAAACTGAAAAGGAACTGAAGGAAAACATCATGAAGAGTAAAGCGGGTTCATTATCGTAGGAGGTGCACATGGATTCAATCATTTATTTCATGTCACTCATCATCTTTTTTGCGATTGTTTTAAGAATACTTAAAGCACTACACATCGAAGAGAAATTTGAAAAAATGAAGTTATGGGAGATCAAGGCAGCATACTTTCTGTTGTCACTGATTGCTGCACATATGCTTGCAGAAATCATGGTTAAACTCTCAGGATTGCTCAATGTATGGAATTAAGTGCATAGGGAAACCTATGCTTTTTCATAGGAGGTATACGTGAAGAAGTTAAGTGTTTTATTGCTATTGATCCTGTCTTTATTCCTACTTTCTTCTTGTGAAGGTTTTTTAGACAATACAGACTATACAGATGTCATACTCGAGTTGGTTGAAACACTCGACGATGAATTACCACGCATGGTGAACATGGATTATGTTTTGCCTAAGCATGATGGATTCAACATCACATGGAAAGTTGATGACATCGAAGTTGAAGATCAAATTCAATATGAAAGACCGTTTTATGATCAAGAAAAAGTGCTGGAATTTACCATTAAGAAAGGAAAGACAGAACTTTCTTTTGAACATGCATTTACACTGGTTTCACCAGAATCGGGTTTAAATTTCAATAAGATCTATCTCACATTACCCGTTTCACTTTATCAAGTGAACAAAGAAGATTATGTCGATGCAGAAGTCAAAGTTGAAACTGTGATGAATGGAGAAGTCACGACCGAACTTGAAACCAATGAAGCGAAACTGAGAGGTCGAGGCAATTCAACATGGTGGCTAGCTGATAAGAAGCCATATCGACTTCGTTTTGATAACAATACCTCTATTTTAGGCATGCCTGCTGCGAAAAATTATGTTTTACTCGCGGAATACTCTGATAAATCATTCATCAGAAATGCAGTTGTTCAAAAAATGGTTTCACTCATGGATAATCTTCCCTATGCACTCGAGGTTCGGTATGTTGAACTCTATGTCAATGAAGAATATCGTGGTTTATATGTTTTGACAGAACAAGTCGAAGTACACAAGAACAAGTTCAACTTGGAATCAACACCAGGGACTTTAAATACAGGTTATTTTCTCGAAATGGATCAACGTTTCTATGATCAGAACATCGATCCAGGGTATGATTGGATCGTTGTAAGAAGTATACCCTATGAGATTAAAGAACCCGATCCTGAAGATCCCCTATATACAGAAAATCATGCAACCTATATCTTTGAATACATGATTGAAGTTGAAAATGCATTAATTGCAAAATCAGGCTATGAAGGATTAATCGATATCAACAACTGGATTGACCATTTCATCATCCATGAACTTGTTAAAAATGTCGATGTCGGCTGGAGTTCTGTCTTTATGTACAAGGAAAGAGATGGTGTCTTAAAGTATGGACCCCTCTGGGATTTTGACCTTGCCATCGGTAATGCTGATTACATTGAATATGGACCTGAAAACTTTTATGGAATGAGACTTTATAAAAACAGAATGTTCAAATTGATGATGGATATCCCTGAAATTAGAACTCAGTTTGCCATTCGATATCGAGATTTCTATGACAACGTTTTACCTGAAATCTTTGATTTGATTCCTGTACTTGGTGAATCTATAAAGCCACTTGCACAAATCAATTTTTCCAAATGGAACATCATGGGGAGTTATGTTTGGCCAAACCCTTGGGAAGTGTGGACGTTAACAACGCACGAAGAACAAGTGAATTATGTAACCAATTATCTGTCTGCACGTTCGGTATGGCTCTATCATGCGGTTGATACCAATGCATATCGAAATGGTCAGTTTGGAGATTAAAAAAAGCCCGAAGGCTTAAAGTTGAATATCAATGGTCATCGGTGGTAAATCATTCACATGGTTTAATAAATGTTTGATTTCATCGATGAGATGATGATTTTCGTGAACATACAAACGATAGGTGACGTTTTCGAGATAGATTTTCTCGAGAATTGTCGCCTTTTCTTCTAAATGATGATCAATTGCTCCAATCATGGCGTAAGGGAACGTTATTTCATAGACAGAAACGTTTTTTTTGATATAAAATTGTGCATGTTTCATGGTTTCAGCTGCAGTTTTTGTATAGGCACGAATGAGCCCACCAGCACCGAGTTTGACGCCTCCAAAATAACGAATCACGACACATAAAATCATCGTCACATCGTGATGTTTCAAAACTTCAAAGATGGGAATACCTGCAGTTCTTGAAGGTTCACCATCATCGGATGAATTGGCATATTGCCCCTCTTCTCCGTAGATGGATGCATAACAGAAATGATTGGCTTTGGGGTGTTGTGACTTCAAATTCTTAAGAATATCCTGGATATCCCCCAATGAGGAGACAGGAAAAAGTTGTCCAATGAAGATAGACTTTTCGATTTCAATGCTGACCGGTTTTGATTCTTTGATGTAACGCATAGGATCACCAAAGACAGTATAACATAGATTGTTGATCAAACATTCTTTTGATAAGTAAGCATCGCAAGTCCAGATTCAGATTTGATATCAATCAAATCGAATTTCCGAATACCAGAGACAGATAAGAACAAAGGGATACCAGAACCTAAAACAATTGGGATGATGGTGATGATCATTCGATCAATTAAATCATCTTCCAACAAAGGTTGTATGAGCTTTCCACCGCCTACAAGCCAGATGTCCTTACCCGATTGGTTTTTCAATGTTTTGACATGTTCTCTCGCATCATCGCTGATGATGGTCGCATGAAGCGATGTCATCTCTTTTCCATAAACATAACATTGAAACCCTGTGTATGGCCAAGGAATGCCGTGTGATGTAATCACTTCATAGGTACGTCTACCCATCAATAGAGTATCGATATTCTTCAGTAATTCATCATAACTTTCTTTTACGAGGGGTACACCATCATAGGGTTCTAAAAATGAAAAACCATCCTTCGTATCAGCAATCATACCATCCAATGTCATCGCGATGTAAAGAATCACTTTTCTCATCAAATCACCTCGTTGATATCATATCACACGTTGAAGTATCATGGATAAAAGACACTTTAGATTTTCAAAAATCGCCATCTCTTGATATAATGGTTATGGTGATGACATGGGAACGCTTAAAGGTGCAAGAAAAATCATAGAAGTGCTCAAAAAATCTGGTTTTGAAGGATATATTGTGGGTGGTGCTGTCAGGGACCACCTCTTAAGAATACCTTTAACCGATGTGGATATCACAACCAATGCGAAACCTCATCAGGTTGCAAAACTCTTTACAACCAAGCCGACAGGACTTAAATATGGCACAGTCACCATTCTCATGCATGATGAAACCTATGAGGTGACTACCTACCGTATTGATGGTGATTACTTAGATGGTAGACATCCGGAAGAGGTCACTTTCGCAGTCACTGCAGAAGAAGATGTCAAACGTCGCGATTTTACCATCAATGGTCTATTGATGACTGAAACAGGAGAAATCATTGACTATGTGGATGGCCAATTGGATTTGCGTGCGAGAATCATTCGTACGATTGGAAATCCGATAGATCGCTTTAATGAAGATGCATTAAGAATCATGCGCGCATTTTATTTTCAAGCAAAACTTGGCTTTCAAATCGATAAAACTACACAACTTGCGATAGAATCACACCGGTTTAAACTCAAAGACATCGCCATGGAAAGAATCTTAAATGAAATGCTTAAGATGCTCAAAGGCGATCACGTGAGACGTGCACTTCAAACCATGGTTCAGACCAAGGTTCATGAAGTTTTACCGGGTCTTGAAAAAGGTATTTTGTACATTCAAAAAATGGAAGAGATTCCCTTCATTGATCCATTCTTCATCCTGTGCTTCATCCTGAATGGATCCATTCCTGAATCATGGCCATTTTCAAACAAGCATCGTCATCGCTATGAAACAGCCATGATGCTCGCAAATACGTATAAAACGTTTGATCCTTATGTACTTTATACTTATGGCTTAGATTTATGTTTACTGGCCAATCGAGTCAGTCACATGCTTGGGCGTGTCAAAAACATGAAAAACAAGATAGAAGACGACTTCAATAAACTCCCCATTCAAAGTGATCTTGATTTGAAACTCCGTGCAACGGATATCATCCGAATTGCAGATAAAAAAGCTGGAGCATGGGTTAAGAAGTTACAGACCGAAATGGTGATTGAAGTGTTGAATCATCGACTCAATAATGAGAAATCCGAGCTTGAAGCCTACGTCCTCAAGCGCGTCAAAGAATAGGAGAATGTCCATGGAATTATCAGTGAATCAAACCTACACCATGGTCGGCAAAGTGGAATCCATCAATCAAGGTGTTCACTTTTGCAATACCACCATCCTCACAGCTGAAGGTGAACATATCAATCTGAAACTCGATTTTGACCAGTTACCTCTCTTAGGAATGGGAAAGGTCTATCAATTCAAGGCATTGGCTGTTGTTAAAATCGAAGACGAACTCGTCTTGAAATGCGTTGGAATCACACCTGCAGAAGACGTTTTATCCGATGAAGAAATGGCCATCATCCTGGATCGATTCTACGTTTATGCACCGATTCCGATGCTCGAAATCAAAAAAGGCATTGAAGGATACTTGAATCAGATTCAAAACAGCATCTTGAAACAAATCACAGCTGCTATTTATAAGAAAAATGAAAAAGCCTTTTATCTCCATCCTGCAGCAACCAAGTTCCATCATGCTTATGTAGGTGGACTCAGTCATCATACACTTACAATGCTTAAATTAGTCGATCCTTTCATTTTGGTTTATCCTTATTTAAACCGTGATTTGCTTTATGCAGGAACAATCCTTCATGATATGTCAAAGATCAGTGAAATCAGTGGTGTGGATGGTGATTATACCAAAGAAGGACATCTGATTGGACATCTGGTCATGCAGACCATTGAGATTGATCAAGTTGCAAAAGATTTAGGTGTACAAAAGTCAGAAGAAGTTTTAATGCTCAAGCATATGATCATCAGTCATCATGGACAATTCAATTTTGGTTCTCCTAAGAAACCTCAAACAGGCGAAGCATTATTGCTTTGGTTCATCGATACGATTGATTCTAAATTTACGGTCCTTGGTGAAACATTAGATGAAACCGCTGAGGGTGCATTCACACAGATGATTTCTGTGATGGACAAAATGAAGTTTTACAAGCATACTGTCAAATAACAACAAAACCTTCCTCTGATTTAGGAAGGTTTTTTCTTGGATCAAGAGAAAAAGCGACTTTCTCAAGTCGCTTTTAACATTTGAATTATAATCCTGAACGTAGTACTGAGAACCAAGTACCATAGAGATCATCATAATTGTCATCGAAGAATCCTGAAGTTGAAAGCAGGTATTCGTTGAGTTGGTTGATGTTGATCTGGCGGACTGCTTCAAATCTTGCAGCACCGGTAGGTGATGCGAAGACAGCATCTTCAAGAAGCATGAACACGAGTTCTCTTTGCATGTAGGTACCCTGATAACGCGTGAGCACAGGTGCTAAGTAGTTCGTAACTGCTTGTTGTAATGATGATGGAAGTACAACGCCTTCATCGGTTTGTGATTCTGTGAGGTAGTATTCGATCTGTGATGCAGTAAGTGTTTCTGAGTCGTTGTTGTAAGCATTTAATGTTTCATCCTCAGATACATATTTACCATCTTCATCATCTGCTTCAGTGAAGATTGCGCTGACTTTTGATGTTTGGCTTGTTGCTAAAATCAAATGCCAACCGAATGCTGATTGTACTTCATCCATTGCTGCTTCAGTGATGACGTCACCATATAAATCAAGTAATGGGAACTTGGCATCATCATCTAGGATGTTTTCGAGTTCAGCATGGAGTACCATAGCTCTATCGTAGAAGACTTGATCGAGTACGGATTGTCCAGTGATGAAATTCGAAGTATTGGTGATTGGAGTTGAGATGTTTTCGAACTTGAGGTAGAAGCCAAGTTGTCTATATTCGGACCACTTGAGTTCGATTTGATAGTCGATAGGTGCAACTCTGCTGCCACGTTCGATACGACCGGAATTGTTAAATTCGGTTGCAATTGCAGATAGACCTTCAGCAAATCCCTTATATTGACCTACGATTTCATAAATAGTTTCAACAAGTTCAACAAGTCCATCTTTGACTTCTTGTGCACCTGCAGGTGACAATGTGTCTAAATAATCTTGAGGATCATCTGGTGTGCCATCGCCATTTTGATCGATATAGATCAGTAAGTGGCTGACGGTGATAGATTTGAAGTTGTTGTATTGAAGTTCAGCGAGATCAGCAAGTTTTTCGTAAACGGAATAACCGGTTGCATTGTAATGAGCTTCTAAATCATTGATGTAAGCTTGTCTTAATTCTGGATAAACATAGAGTTGGTTGACTGCTTCTGTATTGGTGGTTGCACCAAAAGCAAGAAGTAAGAACTTTTCTCTACCCATACTTGCTGGATAACCAGAAGATGCAAAATTGTCTGCAGAGAACTGGGAAATGATATCTTCGAACTGAGTTTGGAATGTTTCTCTTTCATCATCTGTGATGGTGTATTCATCACTTTCAAGGAGCATCTTATTGAATGCAACGTCTAAGGATAGATTGATACCATAAGATTTTTCAAGTCTGTTATAGAACTCAGCAACTGTGATGTCGTTACCATCAATCGTAGCAACTACATCGCCGCTCTTATTCTTTGTAGAACCTTCATAACCATATTGTTGTTCATAGAAGATTCGAACTACTTTATCATGGATGTTTAAATCTAAATCATCATAAAGCTCAGTGACTTTACCTGAAATATACTGTGCAGTCAATTTGCCATTGAATATTTTATCAAACATCTCATCTTTTATTTCAGTAGCTTCTACAGTACTTGCAAAGATTTGTTTGTCTTCATCTTCAGGATCTTCAATCAAGATGCCTTCTTCGGATGCTTTGTCATCGGATAACTTAAAGACTAAGTATCTTGAAGAACCAAATGTCTGTACTCTTGAAGAATATGGCTTACCATCTGTAACATCTTCAGGATCATCCATGGAAGCTTCAGCAACTAGTGTGGTGTATAAATGGCTTCTTAATGAAGTGTTGATCTTATTGATATCTTCATAGGTTTGAGTAGCATCAAATGTAGAACCTGCTTTACCAACGATAGTACCGTCAATTGCGATTTCAACTTCAGATGCTGGATTTAAGATGTTATAGATCTTGACGAATTCTTCTTTAACTTGTGCTGTAGTTAAAGCGACATCTTCACGACCTGTAGTTCTTGTTGTACTGATGGTATACTTCTTATAATAGTTTTCATAATCAAGGACACTGATTTGGCTTCTGTCTGCATAACCTGCACCGAGCTTACCAAGGAGTCCTAAGTCACTCAAGATAGTCTTGACATGGCCGAAACCTGTCTGAGTTTCATCGGTTAAGTCAACATAACCTGGATCTAAAGGATTGCTGATACGAATATCAGGTACTCTATACCAAAGACCCTTAGAGTCTGATTTGATGGAAGCTTGATATAAAGCAGCGTTTGCTTCATTTAAGTTAATGAAACGTACGATGAGTGCTTCAACATCATATCTTCCTTCGTTATTGGATTTATAATAGGTGACAAGATTTTGTTCAGAGATATAATTTGCGTTGTCTTCGTCAATGACTTCATCAGCAAGAATACCCTTGGCATAATGTCTTTGAGTTACGCGGAGCAAGTAATTGTTAAGTAGCACTTCAATGCTTGCATAACCTGTGTATTTGCCTGGTAAATTTTGAACAGCTGCAATGGTGTTTGCAACGCTAGAAGAGTTGTCTAGAAGATATAAAGAGTCTGCAAATTTTTCAATATTTCGAATCCATCTTTCGGGAGAATCGTTGTATAAGTCTTCGAGAACTTCTTCATCCGATGTACCATGGATTGCGGTATTAATGGTCTCATCAAGATAATCGTTAGCGTCTTCATCACCACTTGTGAGTAGTGCTCTGACAGTTACGATTTCGTCAGCAAAAATGGTTTCATCAACCATGGTTGCGAGAATGGATGCACCTTGCAAACGTAATTGATCGTAGAGTTCCTTTTCTGTTACAGTGATGCCGCCTACAGTGACATAGACATCGTCGGATAGATCGCCGTAAGGTGTTTTGTCAGTGCTTTTGCAAGCAGCCAACGTAAGTACACTTGCCAATACGAGCACCAGTAACGCAAGCTTCCTTAAGTTTTTCATTTGATTCATTGTGTTCACTCCTTCATGTATTTCATACAAGCAAATATAATATAGCATTTTTTAGACCACTATGCAACCACTTTCATTTTATTTGTTAATCTCACATAGTTTCATGTTATGATGAAAGAAGGTGATACAGTGGAAGTCTATGTTTTAGCCAGTGGATCGAAAGGGAATATAACCTACTTAAAAGTAGGTCATATGAGACTCTTTATCGATGCCGGAATTAGCTATCAAAAAATCAAATCTAAGATGCAAGAATATGGTGAAAACTTATTTGATGTGAAGACACTTCTCATCACACACGAACACCATGATCACATTGTTGGACTCAAGATGTTATTGAAGCAAGGTGCCATTGAAGATGTGTACCTGACCAAAGGAACTTATAAAAAACTAGCAACCGATGTTGTTGAATTATTTCCAAATACACATTTCATCGTCGCAGATGAACCTTTTTCGATAGGTGAAGCAAACATCATGCCGTTCATGCTTTCTCATGATGCTGCAGAACCTGTTGGATTTGTCATCTCCAATCACGTGCACAAAATGGTTTTGCTCACAGATACTGGGTATGTAGATCAATCCTATTATCCCTTGCTGACTGACGCTGATTTATACATCGTTGAAGCAAATCATAATCCATTCACATTGTTTCAATCAGCAAGACCTTTCTTATTAAAGAAGAGAATTGTTGGAGAAAAGGGGCATCTTTCCAATGAAGATGCTGCTCGGTTGATGAATATACTAATAAAAAACAAACCAAGCATTTGGGTGGTTGCACATATCTCTGAGGATTGTAATTCGATTGATGATATCGATGAAGCCATCGTGAAGATGTTTGATGACCCCACCAAAGTTACAGTGCTTTATGCCAGTCAAGAGGGTTTACCGGTGATTGAACTATGATGAAAATCATCGTTGTCGGGAAATTGAATCAGAAATACTTAGCTGAAGGTATTCAATACTATCAGAAACAAATACCTTCTAAAGTAGAATGGGTTGAAGTCGCTGATGAAGCTGATATAACAGGTAAATCGTTGGAAGGCGAACGCATTTTATCCAAGATCAAAGAGATTGATCAGGTCGTTTTACTCGCGATTGAGGGTCAGATGATGGATAGTCCATCCTTTGCAAATCAAATCAATCACATGAATACGTATGGTTCTGGTGATATTGTCTTTGTCATCGGGGGTTCATATGGTGTGAGTGACTTTGTGAAAAAGAGAGCGAATCTCTTGGTTTCATTTTCAAAAATGACGTTTCCGCATCAGTTGATGCGTCTAATATTAATTGAACAAATCTATCGTGCTTGGATGATCATGAAAAATCATCCTTATCATAAGTGAGGTTATGATGAAATACATCTTTTGGGATTTTAATGGCACTGTTCTGGATGATGCCAGATTATGTTATGACATATTAATCGAAATGCTTAAAGAAGAAGAACGTCCTTTAGTCACTTTTGAAGAATATTTAATGATTTTCACATTTCCTGTTCAAGCGTATTATGCAAAAGTGTATGATTTAAATAAAACACCGTTTTCTGTATTAGCCCATAGATTCATTGATCGTTATCAACCGAGAAGTCTTGACTTAAAACTTCATCATCACATCATTGATGTCATTAAGCATTTTGAAAGAGAAGGTAAAATCAATATTCTCCTTTCTGCTTCAGAAACGAAAAATCTGCATGAGCAGTTGAAACATTACGGTATCGATCATCTCTTTACCCATGTTTTAGGAACATCTGATATTTACGCCAAAAGTAAAATTGAAGTGGGTAAAGCATTCATGATATCTCACAACATCAATCCTAAAGACGTTGTGATGATTGGTGATACATTGCATGACGCTGAAGTCGCTAAAGAACTTGGAATTCAAATCATTTTATTCAACAAAGGTCATCAACACCCAACAAGACTGCAAAAATATCAAAATATCAGTGATTTTCGTGAATTAATTGGTAGAATATAAATGAAAACATCGATTCAATCAAAGGAGAACCACATGAGCAAAGTTGCAATTCTGACATGTAGTAACGCCGGTCTTGATTATTTAGACTATCCGAAAGATATTACCATCTTAAGATCGGTCATTCATTTTGGCACTGAGGAAAGTTATGACGATTTCGTTGAAATGGATGCCAAGACGTTTTATGAACGTATCTTAAAAGATCCCAATGACATTCCAAAGACATCATATGTATCCATTGGAAGAATGATTGAGTTTTTTGAAAAACTTGAAAAAGAAGGTTATGAAGAAGCATTAGTCATCACCATCTCATCACAGCTTTCAGGCCTTTATGAAGCCGTGAAAAGAACCGCAAGCGAAGTCAAGATCAAGGTCACTGCATTTGATTCACTCACTCTTGCATACGGCGAAGCTTACATGGTGCTTCAAGCACACAGATTGGCTAAAGAAGGCAAATCGGTTGCTGAAATCATTCCTTATCTTGAAAAAATTAGAGCAAATGACTGCGTCTATTTTGCTGTGGATACACTGCTTTATTTGGTTAAAAACGGAAGACTTTCTAAGCTTTCAGGCACGCTAGGAACGATGTTACAACTGAAACCTCTCTTGGTGTTGGGTGATGATGGTAAAGTTCAGACCTTAGAAAAAATTAGAACCACACATAAAGCACATCAACGTGTCTTGGAAAGGTATATTGAAGATACACAAGGATTAAATGTATTGACCTATATTTCACATGCTCATGCTGATGAATATGTCGAATGGTTTAAAACAGAAATTAAAAAAGTGTTCCCAGAAAGAGAAATTGTTGTTGCGTATTTAACACCTGTCGTTGGAGCACATACAGGACCCAAGGGTATCGGTATTGGCTATATCAAACTATAAATGCATGAAGTCACAC
>JANJXB010000022.1 GCA_024709245.1 Acholeplasmataceae bacterium
TTGTGTACTGGCGATGCTTTATTGTTTTGCGTTCCATTCAAAAACCTCCTCTCAATTCCTTTATATAATAAAAATAGAGCTATGAAAATACATAACTCTACTCTTTTTATTTTATTGTCCGTTTTAATCAAATACTTTCTAGAGGTGTTTTTTAAGATTATTCAGGTTGTAATAAGCTGAGTTCATCCATGTTCACATCAGCGTCATAATCAATACCTTCGAGCTGAAATCCATGTATTTGATGAAAATCTTTCAAGAATCTCTTGGTTCCTGATAATTCAAAAAGCGATTCATCCGTATGCTTATCCATGAGTGTTGCGGTTTCTTTTTGGATCTTTTCATCCATTTCAAGATGATCGAGTCTGATGCGTTTCAAATCATCAACGATACGTTTTTGACCATAAACCATGTCTTTATACAGTCTGTATTTATGTTCAAGAATGGATTCGTGAACACTGTATTTGGTCATCACTTCAAATAAACAGGAAACATAAATGGGCATTTTGGGAATGAAGACACTGGCTTTTGTAACAACCGCCTTTGAAGATGAAATGAGTGCTTCTCCATGATACTTCTTGGATAGCATTTCATTCATCAGCAAAGCTTTTCTTTCTAAATCTTCTTTTGCTTTACCCAGTGTTCCGCCACGATAGATTGTATCAGTGATTGTTCCGCCAATATAAGTATAAGAGATTGTTTTTACACCTTCACTTAAGACACCCGCTTGATCAAGTGTATCAATCCAATCTTTCCAATCGGATCCACCCATGACAAAGACAGTTTCTTTTGTTTCTTCTTCAGTTGCAGGTTGGATGACTAAGTCTTTGATTGACAAGTCAGCAATATCAATGGTTTTGCCTTCTGCGGGTAGACCGATGGTTTTTATATGTGATTTGATGATGTTACCTGTTGCTTCATCTTTGCGTGCACCTGCAGCCAATGAATAAATCACCAAATCCACCGTTTTAAAATTTTCTTGGATGTAGTGAACCACTTGTTGTTTCATTTCGGTAGAAAATGCATCACCGACAAAATCCTTGTGAATGTTTCCTGTAGCCTTCGCATACTTTTGGAAATAAATGTTGTTCCACCAGCCTGCAGTACCTGTTCTGTTTTGTCTGGGTGCAGTTTCGAATGAAACATTGATGGTGTTTGCATGTGCATTAAAAGCAAGCGCTATTCTCGATCCGAGTCCGTATCCAGAAGATCCACCGATGATGAGAACATTTTTAGGTCCTTTGAAAGATTCAAATGTTTTGGCTTGATTGACTTGTTCAAGAATGTACTTCTGACATCCGAGTGGATGTGCATTCATGAAAATATTGGAACGTATTGAAGGTTTGATGTCCATGATATTTACCTCTTAAATAATATTTTGAATATCCAATGAATAATCTATCACATTATAACATGACTTTTAAAAACACAAAAGAATTTTATCTTTTTGAATGATGCAAACGTGAGATCATCTGTTTTTTCAAGTTCATCTGAAAATATGCTATCATGATAATCATAGGAGGTACGTATGAATACCACTCATTATACAAAACAAAGTGATTTGATCATCAGGTATGCAAATGAGCATGATGCTTCACTCATCCTTGATTTTATCAAGGCACTGGCAATCTATGAGCGTTTAGAACACGCTGTCACTGCAACCCTTGAGAGCATCAAGGCATCCATCTTCATTCGTAAAGAAGCTGAAGTCATCATCGGTGAATATCAAGGAAATCCTGTTGGTTTTGCACTGTTTTATTCGAATTATTCGACTTTCTTAGGGAAATCTAACCTCTTTTTAGAGGACATCTATGTTCATGAACCTTACCGTGGAAAAGGATTCGGGAGTCAAATGATATCCTATGTTGCCAAAATTGCATTGGAACGGGGTTGTGAACGACTCGATTGGATGTGTTTAGACTGGAATCAGGATGCCATCGATTTTTATCAGAAAATCGGGGCTACCCATATGAAAGAATGGACTTTATTTCGAGTCAAAAAGGACGCACTAGGACCTTTAGCACTTAAAAATCAAATAGGATGACTCCAGTCATCCTATTTTTTTGATTTCTTTCTTAAGTCATTCTGATACACTTGATCAATCAACTTTGCGAGCATTTCTAATGTCTCATTCTCATTTTCAATCGTTAAGTCGATTCGGTGAAGTTTTTGGATATCAAAGACATTTCGATCAAAAAGAATGCGTTCTTGAACAACTGATTTCTGATCTCCTCGTGCAAGCATTCGTTTTTCTCGTAATGCTTCACTGGCATGAATGTAGACAACAAATACTTCACCTTGAAGTGCATCGATGAGTGTATTCGACCCATTCGGTTCCACAATGACTACACCGCCTTTTTGAACATCACTTTTTTGGATCCCATAATGATATCCATGATAAACTGCAGATTCGACAAAACCACCCTGTTCAATCATTGTGATGAACTGATCAGTACTTAAAAAATGATAGTCTATATCATCTTTTTCATATGCTCTTTTGGGTCTTGTGGTTGTTGTAATGCATTTATGATAACCGTAATGTTGATATAAAATTTTCGCAATTTCTGTTTTTCCACTGGCACTAGCGCCAACGAGTACAATCATAAGTTCTCCAGTTTTTTTTGATGGATACGACATTCATTTTAACATCAAATTTTACTTTTTCATCATTTTCCATGATGAATCTATCAATCCAATAAAAAAAGACATGCGCTGTCTTTTTTTATATTAGTCCTTCACAATTTTGTTGCGAACGATTTTCTTTCCTGCCATTTTTGCTTTTTTGAGCTGGTTCTTTTTTAAGTGTTTGCCCTTATAGTTTTTTTGCATCATTTGCATAGTTTGAGTGCTCCTTTTCTTTCCAAAAGTATTATACCATAACCACATTTAAAAATAGTTCAACAAGATTGATGAAAATGTAAACCAGTTCATGAAAAGAGCACGTATGAATGATGATGAAGGATTTCAAATATAAAAGTGGATGATTGGTTTATTCATCCACTCAAATTATTTGATACGAATTGCTATTTTTTAAGCGCTTGTAAGTCCTTCTTGATTTGTCCATGTGTCTGTTTATAGATAGACTTCCAAGCGACACTTAAGGATATGATGGTGAATAGAACCGACATGATCATATCACGAACAAAGTAACCTCTGATTTCTTCTACTGCTAGATATTCACTAAATGGCACTTCATAAAACATTGCATCTGCATAATAGATATAGAACATAAATCCTGGTGCTAAGATCAACGATATAACGGCAATGAAAATCATGACATACGATCCTTTTTGTGCACCGCCTTTTTTGAAACCATAAAAAGCTGCAAAGGGAATAATCATGAACAACCATGCTGAATAGAATCCGGTCGCAAATAAAACGATGATGGATGGAATCAAGCCAATAAAACCACCGATGACTGCATATAACAAGCTTTTAACCATGAATTCTTTCGATTGACCTTTCGTTTCAAGATGCGTTTCTACTTGATCAATAAAGTTTTTCACACAGGTTTCATGAACATGGATGATTGAACCTTTAATGTTTCTGGTCCCATCGGTTTCATACTGACCGCAATAAGGGCAATAGTCAAGCGTTTTAAGACCTAAAGATTGAAATACTTCAGTCATTTGATCAAGATAACGATTGAGTTTTTCTTGGTCTTTAAAGTTAGCCTGTGAAAGAAATGCATTGTCAATTAAACCCACCGATTCAGGGACAAAACCCTTTAAACCTGACTGTTTTGCAATGACTTTTCTCTGACTTTTGTCTAAAGGTTGATTGAAGACAAACATCAACATGGGCAACCCCACTAATGCTCCTGGAACTTTATATGAAGTGAGTGTGACTTCATAACCTTTGTAGTTCACTACAAAAACTCCTGATTGCTCGCGAAATCCCAATCGAGCAGCAATTTTTTCTAGATTCATTTGTTCCTCCCGTTTTTATATTAACTATGAATATACTATCATGATTGGCATTTTTAAGTCAATATCATCAAGAAAACTCGAATCAAAAAGGCTGAGATTCTTCTCTCAGCCTTGATTTAAATGATTCTGCAAAACGAATCTCTTCACATGATGAACTCTTTTTAATCATTAAAACATGTTCTTAATGAGCTGCAACAATAGCGTCGATAATGGATGAAATCTCTGCGACAACCTCTGTTAAGACTTGATCCGTTGTTAGATCAACGCCAACCATTTTGGCCAATTCAAGAGGAGTTTTTGTACCCCCTGCTTTTAACACTGAAATCCATGCTTCAGAAGTGATGGTCTTCTGCTCAATCATTCGTGAGACTTTTGTGCCTAATGTCAAACCTGCAGAGTATGTATATGGGTATAAGCCCATGAAATAATGAGGTTGTCTCATCCATGTTAATCCTGCCCAATCAGGAATCTGAACAGCATCTCCCCAAAATTTCTTTAACACATTGAGTTTCATATTGTTTAAGATATTCGCTGAAAGAGGTTGCTTTTGATCGACTCTCTGATACACTTCTCTTTGGAAGGCTGCTTCTAATAAGTGCGTGACAAAATTGTGATAATACGTTCTTGAAATCATGACGGATTGAATCCATGTTTTCTCACGCTGAGTCTTTGCTTTTTGAATCAAGTGATTTGCCATCAAAAGCTCATTGGTTGTTGAGGGAGCTTCGATGAAGTACATAGAAGGTCTCGTATTGACAATACTTTGATGGCTGTTGGCATATTGGAAATGTCCTGCATGTCCAATTTCATGTGCTAAAACCATGACTTCATCCATTTGTCCATTCCAGTTGATCAAGATATAGGATGTCGCACCATAAGGAGAAGAACAAAATCCTCCTGTGGATTTACCTTGATTTTGTGGGAAGTCAATCCATCGTTCATCAAATGCACGACGGACGATTTGATGATATTCAGCGCCTAAAACTTCGAGTCCTTCCATGAGTAATGTCTTAGATTCTTCAATGGTCACACGGGGTTCAAATGAAGGATCGACTGCAATCTTTAAATCTGCATAAGTCATTTGATCGAGTCCATGGACTTTCTTCAATAGAGTCGCATATTTTCTCATTGCAGGTGCAAGCTTATCCATGATGACATCAATTTGACGGTCCATAAAGTCTTTTGAAACCTTTTGTTCATGCAGGAGGTAGTCAAATACACTTGGATAACCTCTTAATTCTGAAAGGATTTTTTCCTTTTGTACATGTGCTGAATAATTACTTGCAAATCCGTGTTGATATTCTGACAGTTTCTGATAAAAGGTTTCATGTGCAAGTCTTCTTACTTTTGTATTTTCTTCATGTCCATATTCATTTTCAAAGAGTGTAAATGAATTGGGATAGGTCACACCATCAACAACAAAATCATTAAACTTCATATCCGCCAATTTAAAACGATTATAGTTCATGTAGGAAGCGTTCAGTACTGGCGATAAAGCAACCAATGTCTTTTCAACTTCAGGAATCAAAGCATATTTCTTATCTTCAACGATTTCCTCAAGATAATATTGATTATTGGGATTGAGTGATGCAGCTTTTAGTAACAATTCATCACTCGTTTGCTTCAGTTCATTATCAAAGAAAGCCATTTTTTTAGACATTCCTTGAAAACGTAGCATTGCTTTTCCTTGACGCAGTTGATTTTCTTCTAAAATCGAATCCGTTGAGGATTGTAGAGAACCATAAGCACCAATTCTTGACAATCTGGCTTGAATATCCTGATAGACGGTTAATGCTTGATCAATCAACACTTCCGATTTGAGTTGATGTTCATATGCTTGGCAAAATGCATCAACATCTTGTTCTACCTTGTCAAATGCTTCTAGGTATAATGCTTCACTTTTAAATAAGTGGGTCATGTCCCATGTATATTTCACATCAAGCTCATGACGTTTTGGTAATTGCTTTTTCATCGTTAAATCACCTCTTGACTCAATTATAGCACAGCATTTTCATGATGATTTGAATAATTTGGGATGGCTTATTGTTCACATCCATTTTTTATCATTGAGAAAACCAAAAAAAGAACCATTCTCTTGAACGGTTCTTCTGTGATCTTATGTATTGTACGTCAAACCATAACCAAATGGGAATAAGTAATCATTCGGATTATAGTTTGCAGAGTTCGAATTTTGACCAAACTTTGTTGAATCGATATACCAAACAAAAGGCGTTTTTCCTGTAAAGTTGTAATCCCCAAAGATGACATCGGCTATGCCGTGTCCACCTTCACTGCCTGGTAACCATGCAGCAATGAATGAATCAAAGTGCTGAAGGATATTGTTGATCAGCATGGGTCTACCCGATAATAGGATACCGACGACATTTTTGCCTTGTGCTTGTGCATTTTGTGCAATCTGAATGGCTTGCGCATTTCCTGGATGTGCTCGTCTACCCGTCGTAATACCTAAATTGGTATCATCTCCATGATATTCAGCATAGGGTGTTTCTGCCAAGACCACAATGACAGTATCTGCTTGTGATACATCGGTTACCAATGAACCTGTTGAACCAACCAATGCTTCAGCAATTCCATCATAGATGGTGGTTGCTCGTGCTTCTTTCTTGTATTGACCAAATCCAGCATCAAGTCCACTCTTAGGATCGACAACTCCTTGCCAGCCTAATGACCAACCGCCAAACATCAATCCAAAATCATCTGCTCCTGGTCCAACAATGGCAATTTTTTGGTTCTTTGACAAAGGTAAAGAGCTATCATTGTTCTTTAAGAGGACTAACGATTTACGGACAGCTTCCCGTGCAACATCAAGATGTGATTGTGTATGAAGGAGCTCAGGCTGGTATCTGAAAATGTCTTCAGTGAATAAACCGCGCTTATATTTTACCGTTAAAATTCTTCTCACTGCATCATTAATTCTTGATTCTGAGATGTCTCCATTGTTGTAGCCTGCTAAGATGTCGTTGTATGCATTCTTCCAATCATGGGGTTCCATCAGCATATCGATACCAGCATTGATAGAATCTACAACCTGATCATAGTGAGTGCCTGGCAATTGATGAATCGCATCATAGTCTGAGATGATAAATCCTTCAAATCCCATTTCATCTTTCAGTACGGTTTGAATCCAGTATTCCGAACCATGCATTTTGGATCCTCTCACGGATGAATAGGAGATCATGATGGTGTCAACACCTGCATCAATGGCTTCTTGGTATGGCGGAAGATGAATATCTCTAATCTGTTGGTCCGTTAAGTTAGCATTACCTTGGTCAATACCATTAGAAGTTCCACCATCAGCGATGAAGTGTTTTGCTGTGCCACTGACACCTGCGTCTTGTAAACCTTCAATGAATGATTTTGTAAGTCCAGATACTAAAAGTGTATTTTCACTAAAACTTTCATAAGTTCTACCCCATCTTGCATCCTGTGCAATACTGACAGCTGGAGCAAATGTCCATGAAATTCCTGTGAGTCTCGTTTCAATGGCAACAACTTCACCAATACGTCTCATGAGTTCAGGATCATTGGCTGCACCGAGTCCGATGTTATGTGGGAAAATCGTTGCATTCAAGAGATTATTATTACCATGAACAGAATCGGTACCGAAGATAATGGGAATACCGGATGAACTTTCTCTTGCACCGAGTTGATAAAGGACATACATTCTAAACCAATTATCCACTGCATCTCCAGGAATCGATCCGCCACCGTTTAGGACAGATCCCAAGTTGTATTCTCGAATGTCTGAAGGTGATACACTGGCACGTTCACCTTGAATCATTTGCCCGACCTTTTCTTCGATGGTCATGGATGTGAGTAAATTATTGACATAAGTTTCCATGTTCGTCAAATCAGGTGCAGTCCATACAGCACTACCTGGATTATCAAACTCTGTAATGATTTCAAAAGATTCGACAATCTTGATTTCTTTAAAGATGATTTTGCCTAGTTTGTTGGATGCTACATTGCCAAGGAAAATATTGAACTTTCCATTGTCATAATCACCATCTGCGATCATATATCCTGTAAATGTTTGATATTCGCTGGTCAGTGATAACTTCTGTTGGGCAATTCTACTTTGATCATTACGTTCAAAGGCAACCCCAATTTCTCTACCGCCAGAAACTTCTGTTTTTGCTATGATGGTAAATGTATAACGATATCCAGAAATGAAATTAAATCTTTCATATCCAAATAGAGTATTCCAATCGGTATCCGTTGCTCTTTTAACATCGACAACCAATACTGGATAACTACCTTCCATTTCGGATGTTCTGGTCATGTTTGTTGCACCGATTGAGGTTTGTACCAAGGAAGTTGTCATGTAAGTATCCCAGGTAAAATCAACAGGTTCCACAAATTCAATGACGGTCACATCGATGATTTCTGAATGAGTTCCAAAATCACTGTCGATGTAGGTGATGATGACTTCGTAATCTCCCAATGCAGAAATTTTTCCATCAGTGATCACTAATGTGGTAGTAATCATGCTGTTAAGTACGGTTACATCGCCTTTGATGCTATTGTAAATTTCAAACCATGTGGTAAAATCAGGCACATCATCGCCTAAATATAAAACATTGGTTGCCTGATCTGTTACTGTAATTTCAGTGGTGTTTGTTTTTGAGTTACCCGTGCAGGCAACAAGACCTAATACTGATAATAGTACTATGGATAACAGTAGTATTTTTTTCATTCCATCTCTCCGATCGTTTTTTTTGTCCAAATCGATTATACTATACTTTTGACAAAACTAAAACGCTTTCGTAACTATTTTTTCACGTTTTTTTATGATTTTATGCTCTAATTAATCCCTAATGAAAAGGGATCATTCAACAACAATTCAAAATGATAAAAATCTAAATCAAATCATCAAATTCATGTTTTTAAAAGACACGACTTCACATTTTTAGTTGTTCATAAAAAACAGCACCTTTAGCCAAAGATGCTGTAGACTTAAAAATAACTACTGAATACAAGATACTCGTCTAGCTTAAAATGTTCCTAATGCTCTTAAAACGATATAAACGACATATGAAGCATATACAAAAGTAAGTATCCATCCTTCTTTTTTTGAAACTATTCCTTTAGAGATAGCCATCATAACAGCGAGTGCAGTGATACCAAGCATGATGTAGGTATCTATGATGACATCCGAGTTGATACCTAGGGGATTGAAAAGACCAGAGATACCTAGAATAAACAAGACATTGAAGATGTTTGAACCTACAAGATTA
>JANJXB010000025.1 GCA_024709245.1 Acholeplasmataceae bacterium
GTGTCTTACTTTCAGATATGGTATTCCATAGTGAGCCCAAAAGAGTATTGTTAAACACCATCGTTCATCCCTATGTGTTTAAAGAAGTCGAAAAAGAAAAAGCTTTTTATCAAGATTATCCTTTGATCGTCATTGACATGCCCCTTCTTTTTGAAGTGGGATATCAAACAGAAGTTGACCATACAGTCCTGATCTATGTCGATCAAAAGACACAGATAGAGCGATTAAGAAAAAGAAACGGATATAAAACCAAAGATGCACTGGCTCGAATTCACAGCCAAATGCCGTTATCAGAAAAAAAGAGATTAGCAGATTATGTGATTGATAACAGAGGGACACTCAGTGATCTTTATCATTCGATTGATCAGTTATTGAAGGAGATTTTAGGATGAAGAACAGCAGTACCTTTGCCATTCAAAGTCAATCGGATTTATCAGCAGCGGATTTTAAAGTGCTGGCACTTTTGTATCAACCTTTGATGGGCTTAGAAGCACATGCGCTTTATACCACCTTCTACCAGTTAGTGAATAAAACTGGAAGAGTATCGTATACCCATGCTGAACTCTTTGATTTACTCGACTTAAAACAAGCAGACTTCTTAAAAATGAGAAACAAACTTGAAGCTCTCAACCTCCTTCAAGTCTATCAAAAAGAAGACGAATATCTCTATTTCATGAAAGCCCCGCTCACAGCCAAACAGTTTTTAGTCGATACAGTGTTTGGTAGTTATCTCCAAAGTGAAATTGGAGAACAAAACACCAATCTTTTAACCACACTATTCAAAACCGATGTTCCCTCAACTGAAGGTTATGACAACATCACCAAGAGCTTTGATGCACTCTATGAATTCAAGAGTCTGTCTCTCTTAAATGTGTCACATAACTTACAAGGTCGAACACAAAATGGTGGTAGTCACATCAATTATAAATTTAACTATGAAGCGTTTGTTGAACATCTACCTGAACGTCTTAAGAGCACTCAAGTGTTATCCGAGAAATTCAGAGACCAAATCAACAAAATCGCATTTGTCTATCAGTTTGATGTTGCTGATATGGTTCAAATATATGAAAATGCATCGAAGTCTAGACAAGTTGTGAACTTCCAGCAATTAAACATGAAAGCCAGACAACATTATGAAGATAAGCATCAAATCTTAAAGATCAAAGAAAAAGACGGTACAGCACCGTCCATGATGGATCAGATTGCTCCTCAAGTGATCATCCAGAAATATGCGAAAACGGATCAACAAGGCATTGCTTTAGCAACAGCAACCACGTTACTCGAAAGAAATGCCGTTGAACCGGGTATCATCAATGTCATCTTGATGTTGGTTCTCAAACATAAAGATGGTGTCTTACCCAATATCAATTACATGGAAAAAGTACTGCATGACTGGCTATCGAAAGGTGTACAAACCACCGCAGATGCCATCAACTACTCGACATCATTGGAAACACAGTATGAATCCAGTTCTAAGAAACAGACCAAATCGAGTGTGAGTGAACCAGATTGGCTAGATAGCTACATCACAGACCTCGTTAAAATGGAGTGATATATGATGACCATCGAAGAAATGAAGAAAATCATTCAAAAGGATCCTGAAACCAGAAATTTAAGTGTACCGGATGTGGATGTGAATAAGGTCTACCTTTATTTGCTGGCCAGAGATGAAAAAGAAGAGAAAGATGGGTATCAACCTGTCTTAAGAACGGATCCCTACATTGAAATTGTGTATAGGCCAACCCCTGAAAAAGCACAAGAAATCAGAAAACAGAGAATTCGGGAACATTTGAAATTCTATGATAGTGAAGTCTACATTCAAGATGCAAGTCTTGGACGTTTTGAAGTCATGAATGACGAACGCAAGAAAGCTTATGAACTCGCGACTCAGTTTTTAGATACTTACCGTAAGGATCGCTATGCTAAAGGATTGTTCATCTACGGTAAAAACGCGACAGGTAAGAGCTATTTGCTTTCTGCAATTGCACATGCGCTTGCAGAACGGAATATCACAGTCTTATTCGTCTACATGCCCGATCTTGCAAGATCGATCAGACAAGGCATGAATGAAGGGAATTTAGAACAACGCATCAATTCACTCAAACAAGCCGATGTGCTCATGATGGATGATTTGGGTGGAGAAAATATGTCAACTTGGTTCAGAGATGAGATCTTAGTCCCAATTCTTCAATACCGTCTATCTGCGAAGCTTCCTGTCTTGATGAGTTCGAATTATGATTTCGTTCAATTGATTGAGTTTTTATCAGTCACAAAAGATGATACAAACCGAATGAAAGCTGCACGATTGATTCAACGCATCAAAGACCTCACAACACCTGTTAAACTCGTTCAAGACCAATACAAAGAATAGAAATCACTTGAAAATATCAAGACTAGTGATATAATAAAGACAACACGAAGAAGAGGACATGATTTTTGTCCATGTTAGCGACGCAGGAAGGTGAAAGCTGCGAATGACAAAGATTACTCCCTCGGAGTTGACCATGAAAACATGGTTCGGGTCATGCCGTTATCCATAGGAGAAGTGCTGGCTTGCCAGAACTAGGGTGGTACCACGCAAAAAGCGTCCTTAGATGATTTCATCTAGGGACTTTTATATTTCAAAGGAGAGATAAACATGATTAAAATGACTTTTCCTGACGGAAGCGTCAAAGAATTCAAAAGTGGGATCAGCCCACTTGAGATTGCTGAAGGGATTTCATCCGGTTTGGCAAAAAAAGCGATCGCAGCGGTTGTTGACGGTCAGTATGTTGAATTATCAAGAGCATTGTTTGCTGACGGCAAAATTGAACTCTTGACTGAAAAAGATCCAAGAGTCTTGGATGTTGTAAATCATAGCACTGCACACTTAATGGCACAAGCCATCACGAACCTTTATCCAGGCGCTTGTTTTGGTGTCGGTCCTTACATTGAAGAAGGCTTTTATTATGATGTCGACTTTCAAGATCATAAGTTCAATGATGAAGACTTAGTCAAAGTGGAAAAAGAAATGCTGAAGCTTGCCGATATGGATCAAAAGATTTTAAGAAGAGAAGTATCTTATGAAGAAGCAAAAGCAATCTTTCAAAAAGATCCATACAAACTAGAACTCATTGAAGAACACAAAAATGCTGGACTCACTGTCTATACTCAAGGCGCATTTACTGACCTTTGCAGAGGCGGACATGTACCTTCAACGAAGTTACTCAAACATTTTAAACTTCTGAACCTAGCAGGTGCTTATTGGAGAGGTAATTCCAATAACAAGATGCTTGTTAGAATTTATGGCACATCATTCTTATCGAAGAAAGATTTGGATGCGCATCTCTTACTCCTTGAAGAACGTAAACAAAGAGATCACCGTAAACTCGGTAAGGAACTTGATTTGTTCATGGTATCGAAAGAAGTTGGAGCAGGATTACCTTTCTGGTTACCCAAAGGGGCAACCATCAGAAGAACCATCGAAAGATACATCACAGATAAAGAACTTGAACTCGGTTATCTTCATGTCTATACGCCAATCATGGCTAACGTCGAATTATACAAGACTTCTGGTCACTGGGATCATTATCATGACAATATGTTCCCTCCGATGGACATGGGTGATGGAGAATTGTTGGTCCTTCGTCCGATGAACTGTCCTCATCATATGATGATTTATAAGAATGATGTTCATTCCTATCGAGAACTACCCTTAAGAATTGCTGAACTCGGCATGATGCACCGTTATGAAAAATCAGGTGCTTTATCAGGACTTCAACGTGTGCGAGAAATGACTTTAAATGACGCCCATATTTTCGTGCGTCCTGATCAAATCAAGGATGAGTTCAAAAGAACAACAGAGTTGATGCTTGCTGTCTATGAAGATTTCAAGATTAAGGATTATCAATTTAGATTATCCTATCGTGATCCCAAAGATACTGAAAAGTATTTCCCAGATGATGAGATGTGGATTAAGGCTGAAAAGATGATTAAGGAAGCTATGGATGAAATGGGTCTTGATTATTATGAAGCCATTGGAGAAGCAGCATTCTATGGTCCTAAATTAGACGTTCAAGTGAAAACTGCGCTTGGTAATGCAGAAACACTATCAACCATCCAACTCGACTTCTTATTGCCAATGCGTTTTGAACTCACCTACGTGGGTGAAGATGGTAAGAATATTTATCGTCCTGTCGTCATTCATCGAGGCATTGTCTCCACCATGGAACGCTTTGTTGCTTATTTGACTGAAGAATATAAAGGCGCATTCCCATTCTGGTTGGCACCTGTTCAGGTTAAAGTATTGCCTGTGAATGTGACACATCACCACAAATACGTGATCGAAATCCATGAATCACTTAAAAAAGCAGGTTTCCGTGTGGAAAGTGATCTTCGTGAAGAAAAATTAGGCTATAAGATCCGTGAAGCACAGACCATGAAGATACCTTATTCACTTGTCTTAGGGGATACAGAAATGGCTGAACATCTCGTGACTTATCGAAAGTATGGCTCACAAGAGCAGATTACCGTGACTTTTGAAGCGTTCTTAGCTTTGATTCAAGCAGAAAATAATAAATAATAACAAATAATCGACGATAATCTATTGATATCTTAAATAATTATGATATAATTGATGTTGGAGAAGCAAGGGTGGGATAACAGGGGAGTCTCGTACTTCATGTTCATTGCTTCTCCAGCATTTTCATTCATTTGCTTCATATCATGCATCAATCCTGGGGAGGGTATCACATGAGTATCGTAGGTTTGGTCGGCATCTTTGCTGTCATCATGATCATCGCAATCGCATTTGTTATATTCAGTGACAGGGATTAATCCTGTAACATACGAAAGAAGGCACACACATATGTTAGAAGTCATCAACGCACGCATGCTCTATGGCGATTTGGTTGCAGTCGACAGACTGTCATTCACCATTCGTCCGGGCGATATTTTCGGTCTGCTTGGCACCAATGGAGCCGGCAAAACAACGACATTCAGAATGATCATGGGATTACTTGAACCCACTGAAGGTAAAGTACTCTACAATGGTGAAAAGGTTGGATATCATACTGTCAATGAAATAGGCTATATGATTGAAGAGCGATCACTCCTCACAAAAATCACCGTGAAAGAATTAATGCTTTATTTTGGACAGCTCAAAGATATGGAACCCAAAGTGATTTTGGAACGTCTTGACTATTGGCTAGAACGATTCAAGATTACTGAATATAAGAACAAGAAGATCAAGGAACTTTCCAAAGGAAACCAACAAAAAATTCAGTTCATTTCAGCCATCATCAATAATCCGAAATTGCTCGTCTTAGACGAACCTTTTTCAGGACTGGATCCGATCAACACCGAATTATTTGTTGAAGTGATCAGAGATTTCCAGAAAAATGGATCGATGGTTGTCTTTTCATCGCATCAACTGGATCATGTGGAATCTTTCTGTGAAGAATTGATTGTACTTGAAAAGGGGAAAGCCATCATTGAAGGCAGAATCGATCAAGTTAAAAAGGATTTCAAGAAACAAAACATCAAGATCATTGGTGATGTCGATATCGACGTCTTAAAAGCGATACCTGGTGTGTTTCAAGTGATCCAAAACTCCAATGAAATCATTGTCAAAATCGAGAATGAAGATGTATCCAAGCGTGTCTTTGATTACGTCAAGACATGTGAACACATCACAAAATATGATGTAGAACAAGCATCGCTTTCCGAAATTTTCATCGCGAAAGTAGGTCAAGCACATGAAAAAGTTTAAATATTTAGTGAAATACGGTTTACTCAAACGTGTAGGTAGAAAAGCGTTTCTGATTTCCAATATCGTCGTTGCATTATTGCTCATCGCAATCATCAACCTACCTTCGATCATTGCATTATTTTCAAATGGCGATGAAGAAAAAACCAACATGTATGTCCAAGTCATCAATGAAACCACACAAGTTGATCTTGCTACAGACTTAGAAGATTTATTCAATGAACCTTTCCAAGGTTATCGTTATTATGTCATGACAGAATTGGAAAGTAGTGCATTTGATGCAGATGCGTTTTGGGCAAATGAAGAACTTGATATTGTGTATCATTTTTCAGGTGATATCGCCAATCCAGAGATTGTGATCTATTCTAAATTTCCTGAATTGTCACCACAGCATAAAACACAGATTGAACTTTTAATCATCAATTACCAGCTTGTAGACTACGAAAGTCCAACATTCTCAGATGTTTTAGCACCTGACTATGAAGATCCTGAAGAAGGATATTTGATTTCATCCTTGACCACCATTTTAATCTTGCCAATGTTCATCTTACTCACCATGGCAACTCAGTTTGTCGGTGTTGAAATCATTGAAGAAAAATCTACAAAAGCGATTGAAACCATCATCGCAAGCGTACCTGCTAAAATTCATTTTTTATCGAAGATTACAGCGAGTATCTTCTTTGTAATCATTCAAGGGTTACTCGTCATCGTCTATAGCACCATCGGATCTCTCATTGGTGGAGCCAGTGCAAATTCAGGACTGAATTTGCCAACTAGTGAATCTTCACTCATTGCTTATTTAGGAGAAATATTCCCGAATTGGCCACTCATTTTAATGTTCACACTGTTATTCATGGTGATTGGTACATTGTTTTATTTGGTGCTTGCTGCTCTAT
>JANJXB010000063.1 GCA_024709245.1 Acholeplasmataceae bacterium
GAAAGTGAATCTTGCGGTTTTACCCGAGTTTTACAGCACATGCATTGATATGTTACATCTTCTAAGAAAATGGCTCATAGAAAACCACGATGGATTGATTGTTCGTTATGATAATCTGATGAATGCAAAAATACTCAAATACGAACAAAAATGAATTGGGAGGTAACACATGCCATCATCATTTCATGTATTGATTAAACCGGCATCATCACTCTGTAACATCGCCTGTGACTACTGTTTTTATGAAGATGTCTCCAAGAGACAGTCTAACATGAATCGAAAAATCATGTCTGATGAAGTGATGGATGCTGTCATTGGGCAGTCTTTAGAAATGTCACCTGAGGGCAATATCATGTTTGGTTTTCAAGGGGGAGAACCTCTAATTGCACCCCTTTCTTTTTATGAGCGTTTTGTCAATCGTGTCCAAGAATTGAATATCAATCAAGCAAGGATATCGTATACACTTCAAACCAATGGCATGTTAGTTACTGAAGAACACGCCAAGTTTTTTCATGATCACAATTTTCTCTTGGGTATATCGATTGATGGAACTCAAGAGAATCACAATCGCTTCAGAAAGACATTTCAAGGGCTTGGGAGTTATGAAAAAGTGGTTCAAGGATTAAAGATCTTACAAAGGTTTGATGTTACTTTGAATGTTTTGACTGTGCTCACCGAGCAAAGTGTCGATACCATTGAAGAGACGTATCATGCACTCAAATCCTTAGGGATTTCTCATATGCAATTCATCCCTGTCATCGAAGATAAACATAATCTAAAATTGAAGTCATATCAACTCAGTCCGGAAGGATATGCGAAAATCCATACTCAACTTTTCGACTTATATCTTAAAGACCGAATGAGTGGATTAGATGTCAGCATTAGATATTTCGATAATCTTTTATCAATGATGAAAGGAAAAAGATTTGAACAATGTGGATTATCTGGAAAATGTCATAGTCCAGTGGTCATTGAAAGTAATGGAAATGTCTATCCTTGTGATTTTTATAGTGAGGATAATCATGTGCTTGGCAATGTCTTGAACGAACCGCTTCAATTATTGGTCAAAAAGGATCACATGAAGTCATTTATCATTGAATCTCTTCAAGTTCCTTTAAAATGTCAATCATGTGATGTCTATGAATTATGTAGAGGTGGATGTAGACGTTATCGGAAAGATAGTTTGATTGGATCAGGACAGGAACTCACACATTGTGAAGGTATTCAAGTGTTTTTAAGAAATGTGCAAAAAAGTTTCACTAACCCTACTAGTTAAATAAAAGGCTAAACTCTTAAGTAATCAATCATTCATATTTAAGAACAAACTCGTCACTTTCGTGGCGGGATTTTTTTGTCATTCAAAAGTAAGAAATTCTTAATGACAATATCACATTTACAGCCCTTCCATGGATTGTATACTCTACTTTATCATGATAAAATAATGATAATCCAAATGGGTGATCCGATGAATATCTTTCTAAAACCACAATTTCTCAAATACATTAAATATGCTAGCATCATTCTGATTCTTGTTTTTTCTCTTGATTTACTCATGACCATGATCGATTTAGGTGCCTACAGTGGTTCAAGTTCCATCCAGCCTATCTATGTGTTTTCTATTTCATTTTTGTCTTTAACCATGGCTTGTGCAGGTGTTCTGATGATTCAAAGAGAACTTTATGGCTCAAGTGTTGCTGTTGCTACAGGACTCTTATACATAGCGCTCACTCAAGTGAATGAAACAATCCATCAAATTGGATTTCAAGCAGAATATGTCGTCATGATTGGTATCATCTCGATGATTTGTTTCATCTATGATCGACTTTTAAGAAGTAAAGTCATTGAAATCACAGTGCTCAAACACAAGTTAAATCATATTGAACAAAACTTTAGAATCACCAAGTCGATGATGGAAATCACACCTGAAATGCTTCTTGATGATGATTTGGATAAGTTACTGAATCGAATATTATTGAAAGCCATTGAAAACATACCAAGAGCTCAAAGTGGCAGCATTCTCATCAAAGAGGGTGATGAAATGATCTTCAGAGCTGCGAATGGTTATGACTTGAATTTACTCAAGAAAATACATTTGCGTTTCGAAGATATGTTTCAATACAAAATCGGCAATCTTTATGAACCTGCAGTGATTCAGGACATTAAGACATTCAATGAGAAAAATTTGAACTCTGACTTGTCAAAAACGGATGTGATGGAAGTATCGATTGCTAAAGCAGTGCTGACGTGTGCAATCATGTACAACGATGAAATTTATGGGTTTATCAATCTTGATAACCTAGATGATCCCAATGCATTCAATCCACAAGATAAGCTGATGATTAAACATCTTGCTCAACAGATTGAAATTGCACTTAAAAATCATACATTGGTTGAAGAGATCTATAAGTTATCACAATATGATTCACTCACCGGTGCCAATTCACGTAAGCATCATGAAAAACTGATTGAGCAAATCTTCGAGCAAGCAAAAACCAATCAGACCCAATTCTGTATCGCCGTGATTGACGTGAATGATTTGAAGAGAGTCAATGACACTTTAGGACATAGTGTTGGGGATGGTTATCTCGTTCATTTTTCACAGATCGTGCAAAAACAGATCAGTCATCAAACCATTTTTTCAAGAACAGGTGGAGATGAGTTTGTCATGGTGTTTTCTGAGTGTGAACCTTC
Source organism: Acholeplasmataceae bacterium (assembly GCA_024709245.1). Classification (GTDB taxonomy): domain Bacteria; phylum Bacillota_I; class Bacilli_A; order Acholeplasmatales; family Acholeplasmataceae; genus Peloplasma. The sequence continues at coordinate 2,692 of JANJXB010000063.1, forward strand.
TTGTGCCAGGGATAAGATTGAAGAAATTCGAAATGAGATGAAAAGAACTCCTTTTACGGCGGTTGAACATTTGATTGAATCCGATTTTGGTTGTGGTATTGCTTGTTATCCCATCGATGGAACGGATTTAAAGACACTGATGAGATTATCTGACAAACGGATGTACGAAGATAAAAGAGCTCGAAAGCTTAGCAAATAAAAAACACCTCGAAGGTGTTTTTTGTTAGGCTTGATAATATCGTTCATTGTTTTCGATGATGTATCGTTTCAAATAATCGGGTTCATCAGGTGTCAGGATGAATGCAAGCAGTGCTCCTCCAACGATACCACCGAGATGACCAAGAATACTGATGTTTGGAATTAAGAAGGTGATGACTAAATTGATGAGCGTTAAATTTTTAATCGATTTCGCAATCGAAGGTGGAAACCAGGTTGGTTTTCGAAATGTTAGAATCAGTAAAAAGCCCATCACACCAAAGATTGCTCCGGAAGCACCGACTGTGACGACATTGGGTTGTCCAAAGAAGACCACGAATAAACTCGATAAGATTCCAGATGCAAGGTAAACAATAGCATAACGTTTGGGACCAATCAGCCTTTCCAAATGCCCCCCGATGTAATAAAGTACATAACCATTCATGAGCACATGCAAAATACTACCATGAAGTGCCATGGCAGTGAGCATACGATAATATTGTCCAAGTTCAGTCACGAGTGGTGGAACAAGCCCACCCCATGAAATCAGGTTTTGTAAAGTGAATCCCCCTGAAAAAAGGACCAAAAGCGCCATGATCGTATTGATGATTAAGATGACGGTTGTTACGGGGTGAAATGTAAAGTAGGCTTTAAATCGACGTTCGAATTGATCCATGGTTCATATCCTTCCTGCAGGTTCATTATACATAAGACTTTCTATAGTATCAAGAAATGACTCAAAAGTCACACAATTTCAGAAATCATGATTATCATTCATTTGATTGTAATCATGACACTCTTATGGTATGATGTATATGCTTCTATGAAACCAAGACAGTATAGAAGTTTGAAGTTCATTTGCGCCACATATTGATGAGAGCGTTGAAAGCTTTAAGATGCAACGCTTTTTTATTTGGTTGCCAGTCCTCAAGGAGAACCCATGAATTTTACAGATTTAAAGATTATTCCACCCATTTTAAAAGCCATCGCATCCGAAGGCTATGTGACACCCACACCGATTCAAGAAAAAGCACTCCCTGTTTTATTCGAAGGTCATGATATTTTGGCATCTGCTCAAACCGGAACAGGAAAAACACTCGCTTTTGCAGTACCCATCATCCAAGCCATCTATTTATCGAAAATCCAAAATCCGATTCGAAAGCTGCATGCTTTAGTCCTCGCACCGACGAGAGAACTTGCTGAACAAATCAAAGATTCATTCAGAAACTACAGTAAAGATTTAGGAATCAGAACTGAAGTCATCTATGGCGGTGTATCCCAAAGACCTCAAGAAGCTGCTATCCATCGAGGGATGGATGTCATGGTTGCTACTCCAGGAAGACTTTTAGATCTCATGCAACAAGGATTCATTCAACTTTTTGACATCAAGTATTTTGTTTTGGATGAAGCAGATCGCATGCTTGACATGGGGTTCATCAATGACGTTAAAAAAATAGTCTCGTTCATCCCAAAAGATCGACAAACGATGCTCTTTTCAGCAACCATCCCCAATGAAATCATGACGCTCGCTAACACTATGTTAAATAGTCCAGTGCGTATCGAAGTGACACCACCTGAAACCATGATTGAAAAGATTTCACAGTCACTCTATCATGTTGCTAAAAAGGATAAAACAAATCTTTTAATCGATTTACTTGTGAATCCTAAAATGTCATCCGTATTGGTATTCACAAGAACCAAACATGGTGCAAATAAACTCGTTAAAGAATTATTATCTTATGGTGTCAAGGCAGATGCCATCCATGGGAATAAATCCCAAAACAACCGGATGCGTGCACTTGCAGATTTAAAATCACGTAAACTGAGAGTTTTAGTCGCTACAGACATTGCAGCCAGAGGGATTGATGTTGATGAGTTATCTCACGTCGTCAACTATGAACTCCCAGAAGTTCCTGAAACCTACGTACACCGCATTGGAAGAACAGGACGTGCAGGGTTTTCAGGGGAAGCGATTTCCTTTTGCATGAATGAAGAACTACATTTACTCAAGCAAATTGAAAAAAGTATTCAAACAACGATACCAAAAATCAAACATCCACTCTATGGAATTCGTGATATAATTGAAGTGGGTCCGAAGAAAAAGACTTCAGGACAACCCCAAAATCAAAAGAAGGAAAGCGTAAAAACAAACGTGGTCAAGGAAAAAAAGAGTTATCAAGAACTGAAAGAAGAGAAAGAAGCACAAGGCTCTGGATTTAAACGATCCGAACTCCCAAAGAAAAAGACTGAAACAATCGTTGAAAAGCAGGAAGATCCAAAACCAGCTTTTAAACCATCATACCCTCAGTCCAAGAGTCCTTTCCAAAACAAGTTCAATAAAAACGATGGTGGAAAGAAACCGAGTTATCAGGGATCCAATAGACCTGCTCAATCCACATTCCGACAAAAGAAGGTATAATCCAGACATCAAAGACGCATATTTTGCGTCTTTTTGATTGAATAAAGAAGAAAAAGGACGAAACATTCGTCCTTTTTGCATGTCTAGTGAATCAATACGGTTTAAAAAAAGTTAAACTTCGATGATTGCTCCATCGGTTGGGCATACAGATTCGCATGCGCCGCAGTCAATACAAATGTCTTCATCAATGATATAGATGGGTGATCCTTCTGAAATACATTCTACAGGACATACATCCTTGCAGGATCCATCACATGTGCAAAGCTCAGTAATTCTTCTTGGCATAATTTTATCCTCCATACGTTTCGTATATTAATATTCTATAGTAAGTTGTCAAATAATTCAACCTGACAGTCAAATTATGTTAAACATTTTTGCATAATGCAACTCCTTTTTATTCTTTCTATGAATATGATAGACTTTGAATAAAGGATGTGGATAAAGATGAGAAGGCTGGGTTTGATTCTGATTGTTTTGGTGAGTGTTTTACTCTATGGATGTACAGAAGCTGAGGAAGAAACATTTGTACCTGAAGTTCCAACAGAAGAAACTTTATTAGAATTTACGTTAACTGAACTGCTCGAATTTGATGGAACCAATGGAAAAGATGCATACATTGCAGTCAATGGTTTTGTGTATGATGTCACAAATTCCGAGTACTGGAGAAATGGTGGACACAATGGGTTTCAAGCAGGTCGTGATTTGACGAGTGCAATGACGAGTCAATCACCTCATGGTACATCATTTTTGAGTCGAGTACCTCTGATCGGAATCATTGTGGAGGAATAATATGGCTTTCATACAGACGAATATGGCGATCATTGTAGCACTTATTTTGTTTGGTGTTGTTTTGTATTTTTACAAACAAATTCACATGCGTCAATATCGCTACATGATGGGTGCACTCATTATTTCCTTGTTAACAATCTTACTTGCTTTATTATCCATCGATTTAGGTCCACTCACAAGGTTTATAGAAAGTGGACATTTGGCACTTGGATTCTTTTTACTTGTCATCTTTGCGGGGGTTCTCAAGAAAAATACACTCCCTAAAAAAGCACTGACTCTGGTGAGAGGAGAACTTGCAGTCATTGGATTTATCTTTTTATTACCCCATGCTTTTACAAGACTTGAACTCGCGCTCTCTGGATATAACTCCAATGGCATCTTAGCCATGATTACACTGATTCCATTGGTCATCACGAGTTTCATGTTTGTACGCAAGAAGATGTCACCAAAATCATGGAAAACACTTCATAAACTTTCTTATCTTACATATTTCATCATCTACGCACACATCGCATTTGATATCAGTATCAAACCGGAATTCATGTATTTTAAACTTAGTCCCAATACCATTTTATACCATGGACTCTTGATTCTTTACATCACACTTCGAGTGATCAATGTAGTGCTTCCGAAACGTCAAACTTTAGTCAAAGCATAAAAAAAAATCTCCTTGGAGATTTTTTTTATGAACGAACGGATTTGAGTGCTCTTCCCCATGTGTTGACTTGATCAAGCAACATGGATAAGTTCTTTTCATGAAGAGTGGCAGGTTTGAAAACTGACCAGTTTTCAAAATCAGTAAACATGGAAAGTGCGACATGTGTTCTCACATCTGCAACCTGTAGTTCACCTAAGATTCCTCTTAAGTGTTCAGCAGCTCTCGTCCCTCCAACCGATCCATAAGATACAATACCTGCAGATTTGTTATTCCAGGGATCTCTTGCCAAATCAAGTGCATTCTTAAGGGATGCTGAAATGGAATGGTTGTATTCTGAAACTACGAAAATAAACCCATCCAGTCTGGATAATGTTTCATTCCAGGCTGTAATGCCTGTTGTATCATCGGATTCACCTAGTAAAGGCAATCCATATGATTTAATATCGACGATTTCATAGTTTGCATCAGATCGTTGATCTGCAAATGCCTTAACCCAGGATGCGACTTGAGGGGATACTCTTCCTTCTCTGGTACTTCCGATGATGATTCCAATGTTTAATTTTTGATTCATTTTGATGTTTTCTCCTTTGGTGCGTGATGTACCGCATGCTTCAATTATATTTCGAATTCGAAACAATATCAAGAGAAATGCTCCACTAAAAGCAAAGAAAACAACTCAAATATGTGCAAAAAAACACAAACAATTCATTTGTTTAAGCATGATTATAAAGCATATAATTGGTGTGTAAAGGATGTGAACCATCATGCTTCAATTAAAAAACATCAAAAAAGATTATATGGTTGCTGGACTTCCTGTTCCGGCACTGAATGGTATTAACCTAGAATTTAAGAATAATGAGTTTGTAGCAATCTTAGGAGCGTCAGGATCAGGTAAGACAACCATGCTCAATTTGATTGGTGGTTTAGACCGCTACACGGATGGGGATCTGTTGATTGACGGGAAATCCACAAAGGCATTTAAAGATTCGGACTGGGATGCTTATCGAAATGCAACCATCGGATTTGTGTTTCAAAGCTATAACTTGATATCCCATTTGTCCGTACTCGATAACGTTGAAATGGCACTTCGTCTTTCAGGTGTAGCTGCTAAGGAACGCAGAGACAGAGCAACCGAAGTCCTGGTTGAAGTCGGTTTAAAAGATCATCTGCATAAGAGACCGAATCAGTTATCAGGAGGTCAGATGCAACGTGTCGCGATTGCACGTGCACTTGTCAATAATCCGAAGATTTTACTCGCAGATGAACCCACAGGAGCGCTTGATTCTAAGACATCAGTCCAGATTATGGAATTGATTCAAAAGATTTCAAAAGATCGACTCGTCATCATGGTTACGCACAACTCCGAAATCAGTTCAAGATTCTCCGATCGTATCGTAAGACTCGTCGATGGACTTGTTGTTGAAGACACAAGACCCGTGAAACCTCAGGATTTAATCACAACAGAAAAACTGATCAATAAAAAGACATCCATGTCTTATCTAACCGCCATTAAGACTTCATTTAAGAATCTACTGACCAAAAAAGGAAGAACCATCATCACTTCGATTGCAGGAAGCATCGGGATTGTTGGAATTGCCTTGGTCTTATCGATTTCTACAGGGATGACAAGATACACGGATAACTTGCAATCGGATGCACTTGCAGGATTTCCGATTACAATTGACCGGATTGTACAAACCGATCGCTTCGGACCCCCTGCAGGGACTCCCTTTGGCGATCCGATTGAAAATGAGTTTCCAGATGGCGATACACTTTATGCTTATGATTCCAACGCTTCATCGACTATTCATGTGAATGTCATTGATGATGCGTTTATGGATTATCTTTCAATGATGGATCCAGCCATTTATAACTCGATTTCATACACACGCGCCATTCAATTGAATGTCGTGGATCAATCCGATGCAGGCAATTATTTCAAAGTGACAACATCAAGATCATCAGGGTTCTTTGGTTCAACCGAGTATTTCAGTGAAATGCCAGATAATCCAGAGTTCATCTTATCACAATACGATGTCTTATTTGGGTCTTATCCAGATTCATTCAATGAACTCGTTCTTGTGGTTGATTCACAAAATCGAGTTGATGTTGAATTCCTAGAAGCACTTGGAATTGTCATCACAGAAGAATACACATTTGCAGATTTCATCGGTAAAACCTTTAAAGTTGTTCCCAATGACTTATACTATGAAACCATTGGTAGTGTTTATGTTCCTTCAACCAATTATGAAACGATGTATCAATCGAGCGAATCCATTACGCTTACGGTCACAGGAATCTTAAGAGTGAAAGAAGAAGCATCATCAGAACTTCTGAATGAAGGGATTGGATACACAACGCTTCTTACAGACTATTTACTGGATATCGCTCAAGATTCAGATGTTGTCTTAGCTCAAATCGCTTCGCCAACCATCAATGTGCTCACTGGGCTCCCCTTCAATCTTCAAGTCTCATACACTGATGTGATGCGTTCACTCGGAGGTGATGCATCACCGACTGGCGTGCAAATCTATCCGGTGAGTTTTGATGCTAAAGAAGAAATCAAAGCATACTTAGATCTCTATAATGAAGGAAAGTCTGAAGAGGATTCGATTGTATACACCGATTTAGCTGAAGCCATTTCTTCAACGATTTCTTCACTCATCAATACGATTACCATTATTTTATCGGCATTTGCTGGCATCTCACTCGTGGTGTCTTCTGTGATGATTGGAATCATTACCTACGTCTCCGTGGTTGAAAGAACCAAAGAAATTGGGATTATGCGCAGCTTAGGTGCACGAAAGAAGGATATTTCTCGAATTTTCAATGCTGAAACATTGCTCATTGGACTTGCATCTGGCGTGTTTGGAGTGGTGGTTGCATTCATCTTGAATTTCCCAATCAATATCATTGTTGAAAACTTGATAGGAACACCTGATTTTGCAGAATTGTTATTCACAAACGCAATCTCCCTGATTGTACTATCAACCATCTTAACACTGATTGCAGGATTAATTCCAAGTGGAATTGCTGCACGTAGAGATCCTGTTGTTGCTTTAAGAACAGAATAAAAGAAAAAAAGATGATTCAGAATGTGTGATTACAACACCATTCAATCATCTTTTTTATATTAAGATTCGTTTGAGAAAACCACTTTCTTTTTCCCAGTTTTTTTACCTTGATAAAGCAATAGATCCGCTTTCTTGAGTAAAACTTGGATATCATTTCCATCGGTTGGATAATAAGTGACCCCAATGCTCATGTTGATCTTGATTTCATGGCCTTCAATGTTGATCGGATGTGACAAGTCATCATGAAGTTTTCTGAAAAATGGATCAAGATTTGTACTTCCTGAGGTCACAATGATCGCAAACTCATCTCCACCAAAGCGTGTGACCATCCCTCGAGTAAAGAGTGCTTTTTCTATTTTTTTCGCAACATGCACAAGCACACGATCTCCAATATCATGTCCATATGCGTCATTGATGTTCTTAAAGTCATCAAAATCCATCATAGCAACACCGATTTGTTGATCTTTTAAGATTGGGGTTTTGGTGATTTCATGGAAGAAAGCTGTGAAGAGATCTCGATTTGGTAAATGCGTTAGAAAATCATGCGTTGCAAGATCGTGGAGCGTTTCTTTCAATTTATTCATTTCTGTGATGTCTTCCATGGATGCAAGCACATAAGGTTCGCCATTCATCTCAATCAGGACTGCAGAATAAAGCATATGAATGATTCGACCATCTTTTGAGCGTAAGTCAATTTCAATCCCACTGATGATTCCTGAAGTTTTTAATTTATCGATGATGTCTTGACGAGTACTTGTTTTGAGTAAAATACCATCATCATTCACACTCTTACCGATGATTTCATCTCTTGAATATCCGAGAATGGATAATAGTCTTGGATTGACTTCAATGATTTCCCCTTTTTGATATCGTGTGATGACAGAAGCTGTGGGGGATTGATTGAATAGAATATTGAATTTTTCTTGTTCCTGTTTGACTTCAAAGTATAATTTTTTGGATACCATGGTAATCATATTGAAAATCAAATAGAACATTGCCATGGTTGTTAGTACAAAGTAGATCACTTCAAAGATATTTTCTTCAAAGATATTTTCGGTTTCATAAGGATAGCAGAGCAATGTGATGATACGAAAAAGATTAATCAGTGAAATGATGACCAAGTTAATCTTGATAGGAATTGTCTGTTCGCGTGTTTCTTTTTGGGGATGAAAATATAAGAACCATGCAGATCGAATACAAAACACGAGATAGAGTGCACTGAGTAACAATGTTCGGACTAAGATGCTTTCATAAGCAAATGTAAAGAATAACGAAATTAAGAAGGCATTCAGAATGATGACCAATGTGAGGATATCAACAGTTTTTGCACCAAAGAATTTACGAATTCCAATATGAATCGATGCAATCGCTAAATATAACGAAAAGTTAGAGAGTACAATCGATAAATTTACAGGGATGATTCCTCTTAATGCAAGCATCAAGACGCCCAATGTTGTAAACCCCATCATGAGAGCCCAGTAGATCAGACCTGTGAATCGTTTACGATTAAATACATAGACCTGCACCATGATGATGGTTGAAATGATGAGAATCAAAAATTGTAAAGCATATAAAGTACGGACATCAAGCATGATATAAACTCCTTTCTCTCATAGGATTACATCAAATCGATAGATTTCTCTACCTATATTATAGCCTTGCTTCACCCATTTGATGGATTCATTCATGCCGAATTAATGAAAATGTAAGAATGCATGACAATTAAAATAAAAATCCGGTGGGGAAATCCACCGGATGATGCATTCATCTATCGTCTTCGACGTATACCTATACCGCCAGAAGAACCACCGCCACCAACGTTTTTCGCTACAAACAAACCTCCACCTCCAAGAATCATGAAAATGAGATAAGGAAGCAGGATGCTGAGCTTATCGGACCAAGATGAGAAAGGAGAAAGTAGATAAATGAGGATGCTCATTGGAATGGAGTCATCGACCTCGACATTAGGATTGCTATCTAAGTATTCTTGATAGGCATCCATGTCATAATTGAAGGATTCATACCCATAGACATCGATGTAGATGGCACTGATGAATTCATAAAACATATGCATGGTTGCCATATCAAGGTCCATATATGTATCCGTGTAAATGGTGTTATCCAAGATTTGACCGAGCTGAGAGGGGGATAAATACTGTTCCATCCGGTAACCTACTTCAACTAAAATGGGCTCAAGGAGTCTTAAGTATTCGATATCATCTTCTTCATATCGTTCAAAAAACATCAAAATCAATAAACCCATATCATCATCGCCGATACCCCATTGACGATAGATTTCGGTGATGTCATATTCTGCAATCTCTTCCTCGGATTCAACTTCAAAAGTGGCGACCACAATTTGTGATCCGCCATCGGTTTCATCTTGACTGATTTCGTAAAGTCGTTCCCCTTCTCTACGAATCGAATCACGCGTCGCGACATCGAGTATCATTGCATAATCATTGATATAAAAAGCATTCGAAGGTCTCGGATACTCTTCTTTTTCTTTACATGCTGAAAGTGTCAGAATGAAACCAATCAGAATTAATATGGATAAGACATGATGTCTATTAATCACCAAAGTCAATGACAGGCACCTCATCTGCACCATCATTCATCTTCCAATACGTCATTTCACGCTCAAATCCAAGAAGCGATGCGTAAAGCACTCTAGGGAAACGTCTGACGGACGTATTATAAGACTGTACAGCTTCGTTATAGTCACGGCGTGCAACAGATAAAGCAGATTCCATTGCGCTAATTTCATCAATGAGTGCATAATATCCCGCATTTGCAGTGATGAGTGGATTGTCTTCAACAACGACGAGTAGATTGGTTAAGGCAATCGCTTCAAGTGCATCTGCTTCAATCATCGCTTCGGTATCATTTGCTGCAACTGCTGCAGCATAAGCAGCTCTGGCTTGAGTGATTTGTGTATAGATGCTCTCAGCGTGCTCCTGTAGACCTGAAACGGATGCTACAATCTGACCAATTTTGTCATGACGTTCTTGAAGTCTATTTTCTATTTGGCTATATTTTCCAGAAATATCTTCATCGAGCGACACAAGCGAATTATAACCTGTAATCAATCCAATCCCTAAAATCAACAAAACAATCAGTACGATACTACCAGTGATCAATGTCACGGCTTTTGCAGTTGTCATGTAAACCTCCAATGTAAGATAAATGTAAGACTCTTTTGACATAAATTATACGCCGTATTTTCACATAATTCAATGATTAGACACGATAGAAAAAAGGAAATGGAATGTTTGTGTTGATTTCGTGAAAGTTGCATGTTATAATTTCCCTGTAAACTTTAATACGCTAAAGCGATAAAGAGGTAAAGCAATATGAATTATACGGTTAAACAAGTCCATCAACATCATCATACCACCAGGGTTGTATCATAAGCGTTGCTTAAAAGATACAAGCCCTTATTGATTTGGACTTGTATCTATCGTCTATGCATTCATGGCAGGATAGATCACGTCTATCTTGCCTTTTCTATTAATCGAAGGAGAAAACCATGCAATTTCTACAATTAAACGAGGAACTGAATTATTTTAAATCGAAGTATGAAATCACAAAAGAACTTGAAAATGTTGCTATAACATCAGGTTATACACTATTTGAACCGGAATTCTTCGAATCCTATGACCGTTTCATTCAAATGAATCCTCGAGTGAAATCACAATCTCTTGTCAAATTGCTCGATGCAGATGGTTCCGTTCTCATCTTAAGACCCGATATTACAACATCAGTCATCAAGCGTGTCATTCCAAAATGGCAGATTGGACGTACACTGAGACTCTTTTATCTATCCACGATATTCTCAAGATCTCAACAAGGCTTCATTGATGAAAGAAAGCAGTTTGGGATGGAAAACTTAGGAACCGATCAACGAACTGCAGATGTTGAGACAATTCAATTGGTGATCACGCTACTCAAACGTTTCAATATTCCCTTCTTACTTGAATTGTCCAACAGCCGGTTTTTAAGTTCATTGATGGGTGCACTGGGTCTGAATGCAGAAGATGAAAAAGAATTGAAACAGATTCTCTATTACAAGAATCGTGATGCACTCAATCAGTGGATTCAAAAAACCAAGGTCTCACCTGCGTATCAACAACTGATGGAACAAATCTTGAATTTACAAGGTAGTTTACAAGAAATCCAAGAAACCTTAAAAACGTTTGAGCTCACCCCAAAAATGAAAGATGCATTAAAAGAACTTGAAGTTCTCATTGAAAAAATCGATGCAAATGATTTAAAGCAATACATTAAAATCGATTTGACTGTGTTGTCACAATACGATTATTACGATGGTTTAATGTTTAAAGCCTATGTCCCCTCGATTTCAGTTCCAATTTTAAGTGGCGGAAGATATGATCCATTGACTCAAAACTATGGACTAAAGATACCTGCCATCGGATTCACATTAAACACTTCAGACCTAATCAAGGAGGTCATCGAATCCAATGTATGATTATCTAACATTCGCACTTCCAAAAGGTAGATTAGGAGATAGTGCCATCCAACGATTTGAATGGATTGGATGGGCTTCATCAATTGAAAAAGATTCAAGAAAACTCATTTTTGTCGATGAACAAAGAAGATTAAGATTCATGTTTGTTAAACCTGTTGATGTGATTACCTATGTAGAAAATGGTGTTGCAGATTTAGGTATCATTGGGAAAGATAGCATATTGGAAGAAGAAGCTGATGTCTATGAACTTCTCGATTTAGGATTTGGACAGTGCAAGTTTTCCATTGCAGGTTACCCAGGGAATGTACTCCATCAAAAAGATACCGTATTGAAGATAGCGACGAAGTATCCCAAAGTGACTCAAAATTATTTCCAGAAGAGAAACCAACCCATTGAAATCATCAAATTAAACGGCTCTGTTGAACTTGCACCCCTTGTTGGATTATCGGATGTGATTGTCGATATTGTTGAAACCGGAAGCACTTTGAAAGCCAATGGGTTAGTAATTTTAGAAGATATGATTGACATTTCAGCGAAGTTGATTGCCAATCGTGTCAGTTACAGATTCAAGTATGACAGGATTAAAGGACTCATTGATCAACTTGAACTGAAAGAGGAGGTATTGTGATGATTAGAATCATGTCAATCGATCAAGATCAAGCTTGGATAGAACGGTTGTTAAACCGAAGCCAGTTGAACTTAGAGGATGTCAACCGAACCGTTGAACAAATCATTTTAAACGTCAAAAATTTAGGAGATCTTGCACTGATCGATTATTCGAAGACTTTGGATAAAGTAAGTATCAAAACATTTCGAATTCAAGACGAGGAAATCAATCAAGCGTATCAACGAATCAATCCTGAACTACTCTCTTATTTGGAGTCTGCGAAAAGAAACATCGAAAATTATCATCAGATGCAAATCATGGAATCGTTTCGGATTGAAAAAGATGATGGATCCATCATAGAACAAATCGTAAAACCCATTGAACGCGTTGGAATTTATGTACCGGGAGGTACAGCTTCATATCCCTCTACAGTCTTGATGAACGCCATCCCTGCAAAGATTGCAGGTGTGAAAAAAATCGTGATGATCACACCTCCATCACCTCAAGGAATCAAGGATTCTATTTTGGTGGCTGCAAAACTAGCTGGAGTTGATGAAATATATCAAGTGGGTGGAGCCCATGGGATTGCTGCATTGACGTATGGGACAGACCAAATCCCTAAAGTGGATAAAATCGTTGGACCCGGAAATGTTTATGTGGCTGTAGCGAAGCGTATGGTTTCAGGTCATGTCGGTATTGATATGGTCGCAGGTCCCTCAGAGATTGCAATCCTTGCAGATGAAACGGGAAATCCTGAATGGATTGCTGCCGATATGATGAGTCAAGCAGAGCATGATAAGTTATCTGCAGCCATCTTGGTGACAACATCATCTGCTCTCGCAACTCAAGTCAAAGAAGCCATGATACGACAAATAGAGACACTTCCAAGAAAAGAAATCATCAGCTCTTCAGTATCCAACTATGGCGGAATCATCGTAACGAACACTTTAGAAGAAGCAAAAGAAATGATCAATCGAATTGCTCCAGAGCATTTGGAGATCATGACCAAGAATGCATTGATAGATGCAAAAGACATCAACAATGCGGGTGCCATTTTCATAGGGTCTTATACACCGGAGCCAGTAGGAGATTATTTTGCGGGTCCTAATCACACGCTTCCAACCAGTGGAACAGCACGGTTCCAATCTGCACTTTCCACATTTGATTTCTTAAAGAGAACATCACTTGTCTATTACAGTAAAGAGGCACTAAAACGCGATCGTAAGGCCATTGTTGGTCTTGCGAACGAGGAGGAACTCAACGCACATGCTCATGCTGTGAACATACGTTTTTAAGGAGAATGATCATGATTGATGAAAAGAAGTCCATACAGAAACTGGTTAACTATCAAACCAAGGATGTGCCTTATCAAATCAAGTTGGATGCGAATGAAGGAAAGAACTTTTTATTCCCAAACGGCTTTGATTTTTCGAGGGTTGAATTCCATCGATATCCTGATGATCAGGCAACATTGCTGAGAAGTAGACTTTCCAAGTATTTGAGTGTACCTTCAGAGATGATTGTAGAAGGCAATGGTTCCAGTGAACTGATCGAGCTGCTCATCAAGACATATGTGAATCCAGATGACGTTGTTCTCAGCATTGAACCTACCTTTTCGATGTATCGTATTTATTCAGAAATCTATAGTGCTCGATACATAGGCATTCCATCTCAATTCGATTTCTCAATCGATTTGGATCAGGTCATTACCGCAATCCACAAATTCAATCCAAAAATCGTTTTTCTATGTTCACCCAATAATCCAACAGGATATCAGATGAAGAGGGCAGAAATCACAAGAATTGTAGAATCAACACAAGGCCTTGTGGTTGTCGATGAAGCTTATATAGAGTTTGCCAATCGTCAATATTCTGTGCTACAAGACATCATGAAGTATTCTAATCTGGTCATTTTAAGAACATTTTCAAAAGCATTTGGACTTGCTTCCATCCGTCTAGGATATCTGGTAGGTCCGGAAATGATTGTTAAATCCATCTCGAAAGTCAAGTCACCCTACCATTTGAATGCACTCACACAAGCGATGGGATCTGAAGCACTTTTAAGAATCGACACAGTAGAAAAATGGGTGAGTTCAGTCATTGCCGAGAGAGAAAAGATGATCAATTCACTCAACGAATTGGGTATTCAAACCTTTCCTGCATCGGGTAACTTTATCTGGATTCAAACAAGATCTGATTTAGGCAATCGTCTCGAGGAAAAAGGTATCCTCATTCGTTCATATCAGAATGCACTTCAAGGATATTACCGCATCACCATCGGTACTGAAGCCGAAAATCTGATGCTCATTCAAGCAATTAAGGAGATTTTCCATGTCTAGAATTTCAAAAAGAAATCGAATCACGAAGGAAACAAACATTCAACTTGAACTGAATCTGGAGGGTAACAGAAAGATTGATATCAATACTGGAATCCCCTTTTTTGATCATATGTTGACCCTCTTCGCATTCCACGCTTCATTTGACTTAAGCATTCAAGCTCAAGGTGATGTATCAGTTGATGATCATCATACTGTTGAAGATGTAGGTATTGTCCTAGGCGAAGCAGTCTTGGAAGCTTTAGGTGATAAAAAAGGAATCAATCGATATGGGCTTTCTTATCTTCCCATGGATGAAGCACTCTCAAGAGCAGTCATCGATATCTCGAACCGTCCATTTCTACATTATCAGGCATCTTTCGAAAGACAGTCCATTGGTGGACTATCACTTGAAAATGTTATAGAGTTCATGCGAGCATTTGCTGTCGAAGCAAGACTCTCACTTCATATTGAAACCCTTTATGGAGATAATGATCATCACAAGGTTGAATCACTCTTTAAAGCACTTGGTAGATCGCTTCGTGAAGCCGTATCTATCGTTGGAAACGATGTGAATTCAACGAAAGGAGTTCTCTGATGAATGTCATCCTAGATTATGATGTTGGTAATTTAGATTCAGTTCAAAATGGATTCAAAAGGGCTGGAATTGAAACCATCATTTCAAAAGATCCAATGGTCATTCAAAAGGCTACCTCACTCATCTTACCGGGTGTAGGAGCATTCAAAGACGCCATGGATGCACTCAAAAACTCTGGACTCATTCCACTCATCCGAGAACATGTGAAATCCAACAAATATCTTTTTGGAATCTGTCTTGGGATGCAACTTCTTTATGAAATGGGATATGAACACGGTGCACATCAGGGATTAGGGTTACTCAAAGGTTCGGTTGTTTTCCTAAACACTGATTTAAAAGTTCCTCATATGGGTTGGAATAGCCTTTCATTTGAACGACCTGAAAATCCAATCCTAAAATACATCAAACCCAATGACTTTGTCTATTTTGTCCATTCATATTATGTTTTATCAGACAACTCTGAACTCGTTTCCTATACGACATATGGCGAAAAAATACCTGCCATCGTCATGAAAGACAACATCGTTGCTACTCAGTTTCATCCAGAAAAGAGTGGGAATGTTGGATTAGCCATTTTAAAAGCTTATGGAGAATTATTAACATGAAAATCATACCCGCCATCGATTTATTGAATAATCAATGTGTCAGACTCACTCAAGGTGACTTTGATCAAGTCACCATTTATTCCAATTCACCGGATGATGTTGCATCCATGTTTCAAGAAATGGGTGCGACATCACTGCATATCATTGATCTAGATGGGGCAAGATCAGGTGATCCCATCAATATAAAATCGATTGAAAAAATCATTCAGAAGATCGATATTCCCATTCAAGTTGGAGGCGGTATTCGCACATTGGAGCGTGCGAAAATGCTCTTGGACTTGGGTGTATCAAAAATCATCATTGGGACAATCGCAATTGAAAACTTGAATTTATTGGAAACACTCGTCAAATCCTATGGTCCAAGAATCATGGTTTCCATCGATGCAGAACAAGGGATTGTAAAGACCAGAGGATGGAAGATCTCTAGTGGAATCAAAAGCATTGATCTCATCAAGACACTTGAAGACATCGGAGTTTCTTCGATCATCTATACCGATATCGCAAAGGATGGGATGCTTGAAGGTCCTAACTTTGAGATGTATGAAACACTTAAGAAGAATTCTAAGATTGGAATCATCGCGTCCGGTGGTATTACATCCTTTGAAGATTTAAAACGTTTAAAGTCGATCCCATTGGAAGGTGCCATCGTGGGTAAAGCATATTATGAAGGCAAAATTGATTTGAAGGAGGCTATACGATGCTTACCAGAAGAATCATTCCCTGTCTAGATGTTCGAAATGGCAGAGTCGTTAAAGGAAAGCAGTTTTCTCATCTCGTTGATGTTGATGATCCAGCAACTTTAGGAAAATATTACAGTGAGCAAGGTGCAGATGAATTGGTTTTCTATGACATCACTGCATCTTCAGATGAACGGAAAATATCATTAGATTTTGTTGAACAAGTAGCAAAAGAAGTGAACATTCCTTTTTGTGTGGGTGGTGGTGTTGATTCCATTGAAGACTTCACGAGCATCCTCAGAAAAGGCGCTGATAAGATTTCAATCAATTCGGGTGCTGTTAAAAATCCGAATCTAATCGCTTTAGCCTCCAGAAAGTTTGGTGCACAGTGTGTTGTCTTATCGATTGATGCGAAACGTAATGATCAAGGGTCTTGGAGTGTCTACATCAAAGGTGGACGAGAAAAAACAGATTTAGATGCCATCCTTTGGGCAAAAGAAGGTGTGCGACTTGGCGCAGGTGAAATTGTCATCAATTCCATCGATAGCGATGGTATGAAACAAGGATATGACATCGATCTCTTAAGTGCCATCACAAAAGCTGTGCATGTCCCCGTGATTGCATCAGGAGGTGCTGGAACGTTGGCCCATTTTTATCAAGCCATCGATCAAGCCAATGTAGATGGCATCCTTGCAGCATCTGTATTTCATTATAAAGAAATCATCATCCGTGATTTGAAAGAATATCTCTTTGAGAAAGGCGTTGCCATCAGGCGATGAAGTGAATCATCATGAATTTAAATATCGAGCAATTAGTATTTAACAGCGAAGGATTGATTCCTGTTGTTGTTCAGGAGTCGACAACTCATGAAGTTTTAATGCTTGCCTATATGAATCAAGAGGCACTACGTTTAACATTAAAAGAAAAAGTAGCAACCTACTACAGCAGATCTAGAAAATCGTTATGGAAAAAAGGAGATACATCAGGGCATATCCAAATCGTGCAAGGTATGTCTTATGATTGTGATTCAGATGCAATCCTTCTTCTCGTCAAACAGGTTGGCGTGGCATGTCACACCAACCATATGAGTTGTTTCTTTAATACGGTTTTTGATGAGCTCGATACGAATCCGAATCAATTCATTTTAGAAGAACTTTATGCAACCATCGTTGAACGTAAAAATAACCCAGTCGAAGGTTCATACACGAATTATCTTTTCAACAAGGGAATCGATAAGATTTTAAAGAAAGTGGGCGAAGAGACTGCAGAAGTCATCATCGCTTCTAAAAATCATAGTCAACCTGAAATGACTTTAGAGATCTCTGATTTGGTGTATCATGTCATGGTCTTAATGGTGAATGAGGGCATCACTCTTGACATGGTTCGAGAAGAACTCTCAAAAAGAAGACAGTTGAAAGCGAGTAAATGAACATGATTGACCAACACACCCATACAAAGTATTCCCCAGATGCTGATCAAAAAACAACATTTTTAGACTATGTCAATCAAGCAAAATCGCTTGGTTTTTCAGGTGTGATGGTCACCGATCATGTGGATTATGATTCTCCAGATCCACTCTTTCAAAATATCATTGACTATCGAGTTTATTTTAATGAGGTCAATCAAGTTCGACAGAAAACAGGATTAGATGTTCGGGTTGGTGTCGAATTGGGTTATCAAAAAGGATCGATATCCAAAATGAAAGACTTGGTTTCAACATATCCATTTGATTTTGTCATCATGTCATTGCATGTGATTGATGGTGAAGATCCTTATTATGGAACTTATTTTCAAGGTAAAACTCAAGAAGATAGCATCAGACGCTATTTTGAGGTTGTACTTGAGTCAGTGAAAAACTTTGATGATTATGATGTTTATGGACATCTTGATCATATCATTCGTTATGGAGCGTTTGAACATCGAAGATATGACCTTGAGACATATGGTGAACTGATCGACGCAATCTTAAAGACCATCATTTCAAAAGGAAAAGGCATTGAGATCAACATGTCAGGCTTAGATGATATCACTCTACAGACATATCCCTCAATGGATGTCTTAAAACGATATAGAACATTGGGTGGGAAGATCATCACGATTGGCTCTGATGCACATACTTACCTCGATCTGGGTAGATATTTTAATGAAGCTAAGAAAATCCTTCTGGAAGCAGGATTTGATGAGATTGCGATATTTTCCAAGAGAAAGCCATCCTTCATCAAACTCAATGAGGTGCTCAAATGAAAAAGCGAGCACTTTTGAGTGTCTTCGATAAGACAGGTATCATTCCTTTAGCAGAACAACTCACAGCACTCGGTTATGACATCATTTCAACAGGAGGAACTTCTAAAATACTGGAAGATGCCATGATTCCAGTCATCCGTATTGAAGATTTGACAGGATTTGAAGCAATCCTTGGAGGACGTGTCAAAACACTCCATCCTAAAGTCTTTGGAGGAATACTCGCAAGACGTGACGATTCTATCGATATGAAAACCCTTGAAGATGATCAAATCATGCCGATTGATCTTGTTGTCGTCAATCTTTATCCCTTTCTGCAAGCCTTAAAGCTTGGAAAAGATGAAAAAGAATTGATTGAAATGATGGATATCGGTGGCGTTTCTCTCGTTAGGGCAGCAGCAAAAAACTATCCATTCGTCACTGTCATCACAGATCCTCAAGACTATCAACTGATCATGAATGAAGTTGAAATTGATTTAAAGATGAGAAGATTGCTTGCTGGAAAAGCCTTTTCTCTCACAGCGTCTTATGATGCGACCATCTCAGCATATTTCAATCAAAGTAATGACATTCAATTTCCGGATACATTGAATTTAACGTATCAAAGATTTGATCTCCCAAGATACGGTGAAAATCCTCATCAACTTGCTGCAATCTACCGTAAACAGAACCGCCCATCTACACTCTTCAATGCTAAAATATTGCATGGTAAGCCACTCTCTTACAACAACTATAGAGATATAGAAGCTGCACTTCATATGCTATCTGAATTCAACAAACCAACGGTTGTCGTTGTCAAACACATGAATCCATGTGCAATCTCTTCGAAATCAACATTGTATGAAGCATGGAATTCAGCATACCAAGCAGATCCAGTTTCAATCTTTGGAGGGATTGTTGCAACCAATCAAGTCATTGATGTCAAAACTGCAAAAGAATTGAATGCCCTTTTTTTAGAAATCATCATTGCTCAAGGCTATGATCCAGATGCACTTGACATCCTGAAACAAAAAAAGAATGTGAGAATCATCTCCTCTCCCAATTCCATTCCATCAGATGCTATGGAATTGGTTTCGATTGATGGAGGGCTACTCTATCAAGAAAAGGATAATAAAATACTCGATCAAAACCAGTTCTCCATTGTCACTTTACGAAAGCCAAGTGATGATGAGATGAATGACTTGCTGTTTTCAATGCGAGTTGTTAAACATGTGAAAAGTAACGCTATTGTGATTGCTAAAGATGAAACATCCTTAGGGATTGGTGCTGGACAGATGAACCGTGTCGGTGCTGTTGAAATTGGCATCAAACAAGCTGGAATCATTTCCCAAGGAGCAGTCCTAGCATCGGATGGTTTTATCCCCATGACAGATACTGTTACACTCGCACAGCAGGCAGGGATTACAGCCATCATCCAACCTGGAGGTTCGATTGCTGATCCAGAGATCATCAAATGGTGCAACACATATCAGATAGCCATGGTGTTCACTCATCAGAGACACTTCAAACACTGACAGATTCTGATCTGATGAAAGTTATGTTATAATCATCTCAAAGAATCGACACTTGAGGTGTACATGAAAACCAAAGATCTACTGTGGATCATCGGAATCCTAGCATTTTCCATGATTTTGGTCATCCCTGAAACCAGGATGACTTTCAATGAATGGACATCGAAATACCCCTATCTCATGGGTTTCATCAAAACTGCGTATCTAGCAACGATGGGAGAGATACTCGTCCACCGAATGAAAAATGGGATATATTGTATGGGAAAGAAGATTTGGATGAAGTTTTTGGTATGGGGACTTCTTGGGATGGTCTTCGTTTTCATCTTCAAGATCTTCTCATCTGGAGTCATGGCTGCCCAAAACTCCAATATACTACCCTCCATTGAAGGTACAGGCTTTCTTTCAGTCCTCCTCACTGCATTTTTAACGAGTCTGATGATGAACCTGTTCTTCGCTCCTACATTCATGTTTCTTCATCAAATCACAGATGGATACATTGATTTGTCCAATGGAATTCTCAAAAAAGTCTTCCAACTACCGATATCAACGATTGTTGATCGAATAGATGTCAAACGATTCCTCTCATTCACCATTTTCAAAACCATCCCATTTTTCTGGATTCCTGCTCACACCATCACATTCCTTCTTCCAGAGAACTACCGAATCCTGATGGCAGCATATTTATCGATTGCTCTTGGAATCTTACTCACATTATCCAAACAAAGACGTCAATCCAACAAATGAGCGCTTTTGCACTCATTTTTTGTTTTTTAGGTCATATACGCACTGTTTATTCAAAACATGCAGGCTTATAATGAAATCAAGAAGTGATTAAGGAGGTCAGACATTGAATACAACGTTATCGTTTTCAAGTTATGACAAGATCATCAAGGCACAGAATTATTTCATTCAAAAAAATGTGCAGATTGACGACATCAAGATTCTCGATAATTCGGCTTATACCGAATGGAAATCACAATATCACATCAATGGAACAAACGATCAGACAGAGTCATTGCCCAAATTGATTCGTACACTCAAGAAAAAAGAAGTCAAAGCCATTCAAGGAAATCAAGCCATTCAATTGTTTAAAGATACCAGCAAACAAGCACTCAATTTCTTTGCGGTGACAGAAGATCAATGTTTATTTAGTTTTAAAATCAAGAATGCCAAGTTTTTCACCTATGATGATGCTGTATGGCTTTCGATACATGTATTTCCAGAAGTCATCTTATACAGTCCTTATACACACCATTCATTCGTGTGCAATCAAGATGGGTACCAATTTTTCTTCTAAAGAGAACAGCCGATGATTCGGCTTTTTCTTTATGTGAAAATTGCGGATTTTTTGACATTCATCCATCGGGTTGATATAATGACATTAGCCGACCGAACGTTCGGTCGGTATTTTTCAAAAATAGAGGAGTTACACCATGAGTTCATACAGCGTTAAAAAACCGATTACTGTCCTAATGGGCATCTTGATTGTCATCGTCTTAGGACTTTTTTCAATCACACGATTGCCACTGACCTTATTTCCTGAAATCAATTTACCCTTTGTAGTCACAGTTACAACCTATGAAGGAAGAACACCAGAGGAAGTTGAAACAGAAGTTTCCAGAAAGATTGAAGCAACCGTTTCAACGATTGGAAATTTCCAAGAAGTATTTTCGATGTCCAATGAACACTTTGGAGTTTCGGTCATCACATTTGCTGAATCATCCAACATGGATTCCATTGTTGTTGAACTGAGAGAACTCTTAAACAACATCAGTTTTGCGGATGGAGTCGGGAATACACGCATTTTACGAATCAGCCCAGATATGTTACCGGTCATGACTGTAACTCTTTTTAGAACCTATACAGATGATCCTACCGATGAAGAGGCATTGATTCGAAATACAGAATGGATTCAACGCGATTTACTGGTTTCACTTCAAAGCATTCCAGGGGTTGCTGATGTTCAAATCAGAGGAGAAGCGGATGTCATCTTGAATGTTCAACTCGATCAAGACATCATTGATGCTTATGGAATCACACATCAAGATGTTCTGGCGATTATCGAAGAACAAAATGTTGGCGGTTTGATTGGTGTTGCGCTCGATTCTGGTGAAATCAGAATGCTTTATTTAGGTGATAAACCGAGTTCACTCTCCGATATCGCAAACCTACCGATATTAAACGATGGCGGGAATGTCATCGTTCTCTCAGATTTGGTTGAAGAAGAGGGTATTTCATACATCAATGCCAATACCGAAACCTATTCAAAAATCAATGGAATCCAAGGCATCCAAGTTTCGTTTTTAAAACAAGCAGATTATGGCATTACCGAAGTGACTGAAAACATCATTTCAAGATTGGATGCCATTGAGGCTGAAGAAGGAAGTAATGCACATTATTCGATCTTGTTAGATCAAGGCGAATACATCAACCAGTCTATCAATTCAGTCTTACAAAACATTATTTTAGGTGCGATACTTGCGATCTTCATCTTGTTCATTTTCTTAAAAGATATTAAACCGACGTTAATCGTAGGTTTAGCGATTCCAATTTCAGTCATTGCAGCATTCATGCTGATGTATTTCACAAACATATCATTAAACTTAATCTCAATGGGTGGACTCGCATTAGGCATTGGGATGCTTGTCGATAACTCGATTGTCGTTATTGAAAATATATTTAGAATGATTTCAGAAGGTAAATCCAAGAAAGAAGCAGCAATCGATGGAGCTAAACAGGTTGCTGCAGCCATTACGTCATCCACACTCACAACCATGGCCGTCTTCTTACCCATAGTCTTCATTGAAGGGTTGGTTGCTGATGTATTCATTTCGATGGCATTAACCATCGCATATTCCTTGGGTGCATCATTATTCATCGCACTCACCATGGTTCCTGCCATGGCATCTCGCATGCTCAATGATAAAAATGATAAGCCAGAAGGCAAAGTCATTCATGCGATGAAAAAAGGATATGTCAAGTCTGTCAAATATACACTTAAACACAAATGGCTCACCATGATGACAGTCTTTGTTTTACTTGGTGTTTCTGTAGGACTGGTAGCTATGAAAGGATTTATCTTCTTACCAACATCCGATGAAGGTACGGTCAGTATCACAGTTACTATGGCCAGTCAGGTGCCTTTTGAACAAAGAGCCTTGTATGCAGATGCCATGACATCTGATTTGCTCGATTTAGAGGATGTCGAAAATGTTTCAGCATCCATCAATGGTGGCAGTTTATTTGGTTTTGGCATGATCTCGAATGCAACCTCAGGGGCCATCGAAATGACAGTGAATCTCAAGGGAAACCGGAAAGATACCACGAAAGAAAATGTCTTAATCATTCGTGAGTTGTTTGAGAATTTCGATTATGAACGAGTGGTTGGACTTGAAGAAGATCAGGTCATCGAAGTGGATGTCGCTGAACAAAACAGTACAGGATCCTTTGGACAAGCACAAGGGATTAACATTAAGATTAGTGGTTATGATTTAGCAACGCTTGAAGAAATTTCTACAGAAATCACGAGCATCATTAGCGGTGTCGAGGGTGTTGTAAAGGCCGATAACGGAATCAGTAAGGCTGCGGATAATGTGAAAATAACTGTTGACTTGGAAAATGCCATGGCTTATGGACTCACCAATCAAGCAGTGATGGATAACATTCAATTCTTATATACTGATTTGGATCAATTGGGTAGTACAGCTTCTTTGATTGTCTCGATTGAAGGTGTAGATTATACACTGGATTTGCCTGCTGAAGCGATTTCGGGTGGTATTTCATTTGATGTCTTTGGTGATTATTTAAATTTCTTGGGAGGCATCTACATGTTTGATGCGCCAACAAGACAAATGATCAATCGCTATATTGAATCTTCTGGATTTGGCATTTATGTCTTAAATGCTATGTTACCAGGGTATATCCCCGGTAGTCCAATACAATTGATCATCAACCCATACTTAAAAGTCACAGGGGGTGAACTGGTGATGAATCCAATGTCTGCAGATCCCACACTCGTGTCATTGGCACTTGCTCCTCTGTATTCAAACGATCCTGAAACGAGTATTTCAAGAGTGGACCGTGTCACGGGTTTCGCAACGATCAATACCGATGGATCCACAAGATATTTAACGGTTACGGGTCAAGTTGAAGAAGGATACAACATCACGCTTGTTTCACAAGATGTCAATAGACTCGTGAATACATACTTAGAATCCAATGATTTTAAAGATTATGGCAGTGGTTATCAAGTCACATTCCAAGGGGAAAGTGAAGATATCTTACAAGCAGTTACTGAATTATCACTGGCTGCAGTGGTTGCTATTCTACTTGTATACATGGTCATGGCTATCCAATTCCAATCATTAATCTATCCGTTGATCATATTAGGTACCATTCCCCTAGCGTTTACGGGTGGTATGTTTGCACTACTGATTACAAATTCATATTTAAGTTTGGTCTCCATCATGGGATTCATTATTTTGATTGGGGTTGTTGTCAATAACGGTATCGTATTGATTGACTATATCAACAAATTAAGAGAAGAAGGTCACGATGTGATTGATGCGATTTTACTCGCGGGACAAACAAGAATTCGACCCATTCTCATGACAGCACTCACCACCATCCTTGCACTCTTAACGCTTGCATTAGGGTTTGGAGAAGGTGCCGAATTGTTACAACCGATGGCAATCACGGCGATTGGTGGACTGATTTATGCAACACTCTTAACACTTGTTGTCATTCCAACCATCTATGCAGCCATCAATCGTAAAACCATTCGAAAAGAGGCGGAAAAACATGCAAACCACGAAGGATAGAATTTTATCTGCTGTTGTTTCCTACATTAAAGAAGGGTTAACAGATCAGATCTCACTTGCTAAGATTGCAAGTGATGCTGAGATAGGAAAGTCGACCGTGTATGAACATTTCAAATC
>JANJXB010000011.1 GCA_024709245.1 Acholeplasmataceae bacterium
CAGATTCAAGGGCAGTAATCGGAATATACTTCTTGATTTCTTCAACAGGCATATTGTATTTTGCAGAAAGTTCAGAATACTTGTTCGCAAGTTCAGTTTCATCTGCTTTGAAGCCTTCTTTTTTCGCAACAGCTTCAATCACGAGCGTTGTTTTCACACGTTTATGTGATTCTTCAGCAATTTGCTTTTCGAACGTTTCTTTATCCACACCGGACAGCTGCAAGAACATGTCCATTTCAAGACCATATTGTTTCGCTTGCTGTTCGACATTTTCCTTGGCTTGCTTGATTTCTTCATCTACCATGGCTTGTGGAATGTCTAAGGATGCACCCTTCAGAAGTGTTTCCATGATCATGTTTGTCTGAACATTCTTCGCTTCTTGAGCTTTCTTGTCTTCTAATTCTTTACGTGTGACAACAGAGAGTTCAGCAACCGTCTTCGCGCCTTCTTTGTTTAAAGACTCAACCCAAGCATCGTTTAACTCAACTTGAGCTTTCGCTTTCACTTCATGAAGCTTAATTTTGAAGACTACGGGTTTACCCGCAAGATTTTCGGCTTGATAGTTTTCTGGGAAGGTGACATGGATGTCTTTTTCATCGCCAGGATTCATGCCAATCATTTGGTCTTCGAAACCAGGAATAAATTGATTAGAACCGATTTCCAAACTATAATTTTCAGCAGTGCCGCCTTCAAATGCTACACCTTCCAATAAACCTTTGAAATCGAAGATGGCGGTATCGCCTTTTTCGATTGCTCCAGCTTTAGGTTCAAGTGCACCACCTTCTGATAATAAACGCTTGATTTCAGCATTCACTTCAGATTCTGTCACTGTGGTTTGTAATTTCTTCACTTCAATGCCTTTATATTGTCCAAGGGTGACTTCGGGCTTCACTGGGGCAACGAGTGATACTTGGAAAGTTTCACCGCGCTTGACGTTATTGAAGTCAACTTCAACTTCTGGCTGACCCACAATATCATATTCCTTATGATTTTGTGCATCATGATATTTGTGGTGAAGCACATGATTCAGTGCGTCTTCATACAAAGATTCGATACCAAATTTAGCTTCATAGACATTTCTTGGGACATGACCTTTTCTAAAACCTTTGATTTCAATGTCCTTTTGGACATGCTCAAAAGCGTGCTCGAGTCCGTGCTCGAATTCATGGGGTGTGACATCAAATGTATAACGCACACGGTTGCTTGAGATTTTTTCGACTTTCATTGTAATTCTCCTTTTATATTTCTTCGCTATATTTAACCTGTTACATTATAACATAGATTTATTTCAAAGAAAGACTTTTGGCTAAACATTGAGTTTTTTAACATAATGCGTTACAATGATGGTAATCGAAATGAGGTGTCTTCTAGTGATCACAATCAAAGAAGTGAAAACTGCACGTGATTCATGGATTTTTACAGAATTTCCGAACAAATTGTATAAAAAAGTTGAACCTTTTGTCCCTGCGCTTTCTTTAGACGAACGCACAGTCTTTAACCCAAGGAAAAATCCTGTATTTGAATATTGCGAAGCGATTCGCTTTCTGGCTTATGATGGTAAGAAAGTAGTCGGTCGTATCGGTGGGATCATCAACCATAAGTTAAACGAATTCTATCAATACAAAAAAGGTAGATTCACACGAATCGATATGATTGATGATATTGAAGTGACAAAAGCTTTGATTGGCGCAGTTGAAAACTGGGCCAAACAAAAAGGCATGAATACCTTGATTGGACCGATTGGTTTCACCGATTTGGACAGACAAGGTATGCTTGTGCATGGTTTTGATCAACAAAACATGTTCATCACCGTCTATAACCATCCCTACTACATGGAACATCTCGAAAAATTGGGATTTGTAAAAGATGCAGACTGGACCGAAAAACAGATATTTTGGCCAAAGGAAGTCTCGGAAAAGGTCAAACGCGGTGCAGAAATTGCACGAAAACGTTATGGTTATCAACTGATCAAATGTGATCGTAAGAAAGATCTATTTCAATACATTTATCCTGCATTTGACATGTACAATGTCGCATTCAATGACTTATACGGCTTCTTCCCCATCACCCGTAAGGTCATGGATTATTACATCAAGCAAATGATTGCCTTAGTCAGCCTTGAGTACATCTGGTTTGTCATCGATAAAGAAGGCAAAGTCGTTGGACTCACACTGATCATGCCCTCATTTGCAGCAGCAACCAAAAAGAGTAACGGTAAATTATTGCCACTTGGCCTGATCCGTTATTTAAGAGCTTTAAAGAAACATGAAGTCATTGAACTTGGGTTCATTGCCATAGACCCCAAACATCAAGGTAGAGGCATTATTGCGATGATGTTTGAAGATGGCATTGCTACGGGTATACGTCATGGTGTGAAGTTCGCTGAAACAGGTCCTGAGTTGGAACTCAATGCCAATATCCAAAATCAATGGAAAGAATTTGAGTACGTTGAGCATAAGCGTAGACGTTGTTACACAAGACCGATTTTATAACAATATTACTCATGCTATTATCATTAAAGCTTGCTTCTTTTCACAAAAAAGAAACAAGTCTTTTTATTTTTATAGACTCATTTGCTTCTATAAATTTTAAATATTCAATGCGTAAACTTTTGATATCGATTTGATAGACATGATGACATCATTCCAGGAGACCAATGTTGCATATGAGTAATATTGTTGATATGCAACCCATTTACTCATCATTGATGATTCATGTTCAATAGTTTCTATGATTGACTGCATATTTGTTTTTATGAATTTACTTGTTTGTCGATGCTCAATGGTTCGATTAAATGCATTTTTCAGTACTATGTTATTAATAGAGTCTTGTTTAAGTGACCATAAAATATACACATCATAATAATCTCTCATTCGTGTATTCAAAATACCTCTTGAATAAATGGTCTCCATTTTTTCTGCGAGTATCGTTTCAATGTTGTAAGATTTTAGCTTAATCAATCTTTGATCTAGAATGGATTTGTAATGAAAGTCAACTTCTGATGGTGTCATGACATCTCCTGTAGTAAAATCGATCTTGATTGATTCCTTAATTCCATCTAATAAAACAGTGATTGTAGCTCTGAGCCCGGGATAATCTGCATCATTTCGAATATCCTCAATCTTAATCAATTCCATACTTAATTCTTCATGTGTATCAATTTTGATGATTTCATTAAGACATTTAGACATAGATTTTTGGTTTAAAGAGAGTGATTTTAGGGTAACATCCAAATCCATGGTTGTTCTTAATTCTATATTGGTTATTGATGAAACAAGAAATCCACCTTTAAGTACAAAGTGTTTAGAATAATGAGATAGTGCTAATTTTTCAAGAAAAAACTCAAAAATAATACTTCTCAAGATAATGTTAACAGGTATAAGATTTGATGAAGATTTGAGTTTTATGAATGCTTTGATTTTGTCACTTGTAATCACAGTAAAATCTCCAAATATGTTTTTAAGATGTTATCGATTTGCATTTCCTTCGCATAACTCATGAGTTTGACTAAATCTCTTCTAGTGTCATTCACATAATTCTTAAGTGCTTCATTTACAAGTTGTTTATCGAGTCTATTTCTTGATCGAATGATATCACAAATGGTTCGTTCTAGATCATAGACAATAATCATATTTCCATAGGAAGTTTCTAGTTGTGTATGACCAAGATCAAATAGAGATTTTTTAATTGTATATGTTTTTAATTGATCATTCTTAATTTGAGTTGTGTTATATCCTGTTGGTAAAGTCACAGAGTACTCAATCGGCTCTCTGTCCGTTAAACCGTGTAAAAACAAAGCAGTTCCATGGGAAAAAACCAAATGTTTCTTCTTTTTCTGAATGTTGAAAAGCCTATCCTCCCAAACGTTTGGAACTTGATATAAACCAGGACCAGTTCGAATCAGCTTTCCTTCTTCAATCAATAGAGTAAGATATTCACGATGAATACCTTCTTCGGTTACCTCTTTAGTTGTTACATAGCCATTTTTTTGCTCGATGAGTTTTGCGAGTCTTTGTTTTGACAATTCATCCACCTCTTGTCATATATGCTTCTATTATATGTTATATTAGTTATATTGTCAAATCTATATGATGAGAAAAACTTAAAAAAGTACTCACTAAGCAAGTAGATTCGATATTATTAATTCTTTAATATTATGATGTATGAAACAGTAAATGATTCACATTTTATTCTTTATGATCAAACAAAAACCCCCATTTTTATAAACATCTACTGATCTAATGATTTGTAGTGTTTAATCAATGGGGGATTTATTATGATGTGGCTATCAAGATTAATCAATTTATGACATGCTTTATTTGGCTACTTTTATAGTCCCTGGAGTCGCTGCATAATATGAGCCGATACCCATGATGATGAGTGCAATGAAAAAGTGATATCCAGGAATCTCTTGAAAGATGATGAGTGAGAGTATAGCGCCTACAAATGGTGCAAACGCATAGAATGCTGAAGTTTTTGCTGCACCGAGTTCTCTTTGTGCAGTCACATAAAGAAAGATACTTAACCCATATGCTACAAAACCTAAAAGTAATGTCATGAAGATGTAAAACATATCACTCGTAACTTCACCTAAGAATAATGCAATCCCTAGAGATCCCAGCCCTGAAAAGATACCTTTGATGACAACAACTGATAATGGATCATTGAATGATAATTTTC
>JANJXB010000016.1 GCA_024709245.1 Acholeplasmataceae bacterium
TCAGACTGAGAGCTTGCGGTGAAAATCCTCATGCAGCGGATTCCCTAGGTGTTAACATTTATCGAACTCGCTTCATCGCAGTCACACTTTCAGGGATCCTCGCAGGTATTGGTGGTTTGATGTATGTAATCCCAACCAAAACCTATGGAACAACTGTTGAAGGATTTGGGTTCCTTGCCATTGCAGTCTTAATCTTTGGTAACTGGAAACCCAAAGGAATCATTTTCGCAGCCTTATTCTTCAGTTTTATGAAAACACTTGCCTTGTTCTATACTGAAGTTCCGTTCTTGAGTAATCTACAACTCAGTTCTGAAATTTATCATTCGATTCCGTTCATTGCAACCCTCATCGTTTTGACCATTTCCTCTAAGAAGTCCTCTGTGCCGAAAGCACTTGGACAAGTCTACGATCAAGGAAAACGTTAATATTTCATGGCAAAGGGCGGTTCCCACTGCCCTTTTTCATCCCAAATCATCCCTACGACGATTTTCACACTTTCCAAAGTTTATGGTTGACTTTTTCGCCTAACTACGTTAAAATATCTATGTTGTACCACATAATAAAGGTCATAAATGCATTCATGCTACCTGATTAGTGAGTCCTCAATCAAATTTAAGGAGGTAAGAACATGTACGCAGTCATTATCACAGGTGGTAAACAATTAAAAGTTACTGCTGGTCAAGAAATCTATGTTGAAAAACTCGATGTCGAAGCTGGTGAAAACTATACGTTTACAGAAGTCCTGATGGTGGGCGGAGAACAAACCGTTATCGGTACTCCACTCGTTGAAGGTGCGACAGTTACAGCTAAAGTTGTCAAACATGGACGTGGTGCCAAAATCATCGTCTACAAGTACAAAATTAGAAAAAACTATCGTAGAAAACAAGGACACCGTCAAGCATACACCAAACTCGTCATCGAATCCGTATCCCTTTAAGCGATATGATTTCCTCGACATTCCGTTATGCAGATGGTAAGCTCAATCAAATTCTCGTGACCGGTCATGCCAACTATAAGAAGCATGGAAAAGACATTGTCTGTGCTGCAGTCTCTGCAACACTCATCGTCACAGCGAACGCCATTGAGCATTTAGGGTTGAATCGTTTGATCGATTTGACAGTTCGAGATGGATATTTCCAGTTGATTCTCAAAGAAGAACATCCGACCATCATAGGTCTCTTAGAGAATTTGGAATACACACTCAATGATTTAGAACAACAATATCCAAATTATATGAAAAATCAAAAGGAGGGATAACCCATGTTAAAATTAAACATACAGTTATTCGCATCGAAAAAAGGAACAGGTTCTTCACGTAACGGTCGTGACTCCCATTCCAAACGTCTGGGCTTGAAACTATCCGATGGACAGTTTGCAACCGCTGGCTCGATCATTTACCGCCAGAGAGGAACGAAAGTTCATCCAGGCACGAATGTAGGACGCGGAGCTGACGATACGCTATTCGCAACCGTCACTGGCTATGTCAAGTATGAAAGATTGGGCCGTGACCGCAAGCAGGTATCAGTTTACGAAGGATAACCTAGTTATCCTTTTTTTGTGTAGAAAAGAGGTGTCAACATGTTCGTAGATGAAGTCGTCGTTGAAGTATACGGCGGACGTGGTGGTAATGGAATTGCTGTTGCCAGACGTGAAAAATATGTAGAAATGGGCGGCCCATGGGGCGGATCAGGCGGTAATGGCGGATCTGTCATTTTTGTCGGTGATGAGGGCATGTCCACCTTACTTGACTTGCGCTATCAGCGTCATATCAAGGCGAAAAATGGAGAAAACGGTAAAACTAAGGGTCAAGATGGTGCATGGGCGGAACATACCTACATCAGAGTCCCTCTAGGTACTGTTGTATATACTGAAGATAAATCCGTTAAAATCGGAGAAGTAACCAAACACTTGGAAGAATTGGTCGTTGCTCAAGGGGGTAAGGGAGGTCGCGGTAATGTTGCACTTGCAACTCACCGAAATCCTTATCCTGAATTTGCTGAAAACGGAGATGCAGGCGTTTATCGAAAGATTAAAGTCGAATTGAAAGTGCTTGCTGATGTTGGATTGATTGGATATCCTTCCGTAGGCAAATCAACCCTCATTTCAGTTGTATCCAATGCAAGACCGAAGATTGCAGACTATCCTTTTACAACACTCCAACCCAATTTAGGAATGGTTCAAGTGGGAGAAGAATCCTTTGTCTTAGCCGATTTGCCAGGATTGATTGAAAATGCTCATTTGGGGCTCGGTTTAGGTATCCGATTCTTAAAGCATGTGGAACGATGCAGAATCTTTTTACATGTCGTTGATCTTACGCGTGATGATCCTTATGATGACTATGTGAAGATTAACCATGAACTCGAAATGTACAACGAAGAGTTGTTACTCCGTCCTCAAATTGTGGTTGCCAATAAGTCAGATATGCCTGGCAACGAAGCAAAGATTGAAGTCTTGAAGTCGAAGATTCCACATCCAGTCATGGTTGTATCTGCGCATCAAATGAAAGACATCGATAAATTGCTTTATAAGACACTTGAAGAACTCAAGAAAGCACCCAAAATTGCAGAAGAAGTACGAAACGATGTTAAAAATTACACGATGGAAAATGCTGAACCTGATTTTTTCATCACCAAAGTTTCCGATGGATACGAGTTATCCGGTTCAAAACTTAAACTTCTCTTTGATCGTACCGATTTCGTTAGACCTGAAGCGGTCAAACGTTTTGCACGACAACTCAGAAGTCTCGGTGTCGATGAGGCACTCCGCAAAGAAGGCGCGAAGAATAAAGACATCATTCATATCTTCAGTTATGAATTCGAATTCATTGATTAAGGGCTTAGCCCTTTTTCTTTTTAAAAAGAAAAGAGGGTTTCCCCTCTTAAGTTAAATGAAGCATTTTGACTCTGGAATGATGTGATTTCTTCAGTACTTTTGACTCTTTCATCAGTACTTTATTTTGTGTTGTCTTGGTTTCTTGAGTGAATCGCTTCAAATGAACTTGGATGTTTCTCAGTTCCGATTCGCGCTTCACATTCATCCGATTGATCACTTCTTGATGATTTCTACGTTTTTCGAGATCCGTTTCGGTTGCTTTCACAATCATTTCTTCATAATGATCTGATTTCTGCTTCAATGCAAGCAAGTTTTTCTCATAAAGCGCTTGGTGACGTGCAAGAATGACTTGATTCTTCGTATCGATCGATTCCTCTAACTGGAGATGATTTTTTTGAGCCAGTGCCTTTTGTTGATCCAACTGGAACAACCATTTCCGGTGGGCCTCATCCATGACCTTCACTTTTTCTTCATGCTCATGACGATATTGAAGTGCAACTGAAATCTGATTTTCATTGAGCAATTTCAATTCATTGGCTTGTTTATTCAAGTTCTCGGTGATACGCCCTTCAATGGATTTCAAAATCGCTTGCTCGGTCACGATTTTCTTATGATGGGACACTTTCTCGAGTTCAAGTCTCTTTTGTGTCTTTTCCTTCAAGTTATGGGTTTGATGATTTTGTTCTTTCAAGCGTTTCTTGTTTTCTGAAATCATTGATTTCATTTGTAAGGAATAATTGTGATTGAGACTTTGAATGAGAGCACGGGTCGATTTCTTGAAACCAACCATCATGACGTTTTGTTCACGCTCATTCATCACATAGAATTTCAGCATCAGATTCAAGAATTGCTGTTGTCTGGTATTCATGGTTTTTTCATAGACTAAAAAGTAACGGTTGAGTTTCTTCAGGGTATCGGTTAAGAACAAATCTGTGACATAGACTTCACCAGAAAGTGCATCGAAGAACTGAATCACGTGATCTGAAAACAATTTGATGTCTGCTGCATAGGTTTGATAGATTTTTTGGTTGTGGTTTAAATAACGATAGAAGACCGAAGCTTCCTGGTGCTTATTATGTTCGAGCTCTTTTTCACTGGATTGTTGCTTCGAGGATAAACGCGCAATTTCCTGATCCAGTGGGACAATCAAACGATGCTTTTCATCGATGGATTTTTCAATTCTACTTAAATTTTGTTTGATACGCTTGATTTCATGTTCATGATTGGAAACGAGTTTCAAATTCTCTTTCAAATCTTGATGTTTGTGTTCGCTTTTCAGTTCATTATTTTTGATTTCAATTGTGATTTTTTCCAGTTGATTGATGAATGCGTTATTGCGTTCAAGTTCTGTTTGATTTTGGAAAAATTGCTCTTCAAGACTTCGTATCTCTTTTTCGATGATACTCTTTTTTTCTTCCACCTTCTGGATTTCTTGAGCATAGTAGTTCATCGTATCTTCATGCTTGAGCATGTATTTGTAGCCTGTTAAATCTTCAATCTTCTTGATGTAGAATTCCTGATCAATCGATTGAAAATGTTCAAGAACGGTAATCATGGTCTTGGACATTTCAGTGACCAGCCGTTTTAAGATCTGAATCGTTCCTTTTAAAACCTCAGGATGCGAAGGCAAGTGATAAAGTTCAGAAATCGCATCACGATAAGCGACATGATTGAAGTATAACGTACGATTGAGTGCCATGAAGGCTTCTGTATGCTTTTGATTGTATTCGAGTTCATTCTGATAAATGGAAAGCATCCGATTTGCTTTCTCATTGGATAAGCGATGCTGGTTTTTATACTTGGCTTCATTCACAAAGAAGATGCGCTTACGCTCTTCAGTTTGAGCTTCGAGTTTGATCTCATCGAGTGTGAATTTGTTATTGAGATAACTCGTTTCACGTTCCGTTTCCAAGATAATGGTTTGTTGTCTTAGATTGGTTTCGATCATTTCCTTTTGTCTGGATAGGATCGATTGATTGAGTTCAATCCGCAATTCTTGCTCATTTAAGGCATAATCCTTGCGAATTCTTTCCTTTTCAAGTTCAAGTTGAGTCGCCGTGTTGAGTACTTGAGTATTCGCATCATAAAGCGCTTTAGCCTTATCTCTTTCAAGTTGAATGGCTGCTTGGTTGAGCTTATAGTCATCTTCAATTTGAGCCTCTTGATACTTAAAGGATGCGATTGAAAAATGAGCATCATTTCCGAGCATATTGAGTTCTCTTTCTTGGATGGAAGCAGCAATCATCAATTGATATTCAAGTGGAAGAAGATCTCGATTTTGGTTGATGTTTAAAACATCTCTTTGATACTGAAAATGAACTTCTTCAAGTGCAAGTGATAACTCAGACGCTTGGATATTATGATTGTAGTTCAAATCTATTTTTGCAGATTCTTGTTTTTTCTCATATTCATATAAAATTTTCTTGCTACGCCATTCGTTGATTTCTCGCAAGTGCTGTAAGTCATGCTCATAAAGTTTGCGCTGAGACTCGCGCTTCTTATTTAAGATATCTTTATTGGTTCTCATGATCTGGCGATTGAGATCATTGTCGAGTGCATTCAATTTTTGGGTGAGATGGGTGTTCATCTTGTTGACTTCTTTTTCTGTCTCAAGCGATTTCATCTCATCTCGCATTTTACGAGAAGTGATCAGCTTATCTTTTTGGATGGTTTCACGATAGGCTGAAAGCTTACTGTTAAAGAGTGTGATATTTTCATTGCCTTCATGGATGATGCGTTCCTTTTTTGCTTCATACGCATTCTTTTGAACGTCAAAAATCACATTCAGTGATGTCATTTTTTCTGTATAATTTTGAAGAGCCTTTTTTTGTGCTTCCTGATAGGATTCTTTTAAGTCTTCAATGGACTGCAAGATGGGTTTCATCTTTTCTTGGTGTTCTTTTTCAAGGGAAGCCATGACGGATGAATGTTTTTTCTTGATTTCATTGATTTTTTTGTTCAACGCAATCGATAATTGGGTGTAAGAATTCTTGATGGTAAGATAGTTTTCATCATTGATGATGTTTTGTTTTTGAGCTTCTTCACGAATGACTGAAAGTTTTGCTTGTTTTTCCGCATCGAGTGCCTTGATTTTTTCATCTAGTTCAAAGGTAGTCTTGTCAAAAAGTTCAGCCTGTTGAGTGGTGGACAACTGTTTTTCGTTTTCGATTTCGAGACAAACATCGGTATATCGTTTTCTAATGTCTGCCATGACTTTTGCAATCTGCGATAATTCACGCTTTGATGTATTATCTGCTTGATCCAGTTCATCTTTGGCATCCAATTGAAGTTGATTGAGTCTTGTTTCAATATTCTCCAATTCTTCTTTAAGATTCGCATTCAAAAGATGTGTTTTCTTGACTTTCAACTTTTGACTTTTTTCGACTTCGGATTGGTTTTTGTCGATGATGATTTTGAGTGATTTTTGAAAATTCTCAATCGCTTCAGCATACGATTTATTGATCAGAAGTGATGTTTGAAGGTAGTTTTCTTTGGTTTCTTCATGTGTTTTATCGACTTGAACGATCATTGGATTGACTGAACGCAAAACAGCTGCCAGTTTTTTATACACTGGCAGATATTTCTTATCAACACTCAGTTGTGTCTTTAATTCAGTATCAAATACTTTGATATAGTCAAGTTTTTGAATATCCATCACATCCTAAAGTAATTATAACATAATCACCCAATATGATAGAAAATTCAATCGAAAAATGCTATAATCTAATGTATATTGTCTAAGGTTGGTGAAGTGTATGTATGCATTCATTGAAGGTATCATTGAAGAGGTTAGACCCAGTCATTTGGTCATTTCAAACCAGGGGATTGGTTACCTCATCATCTCTCCAAATCCCTATACTTATCGTGTGGGTGATACAGCTAAAATCTATACACACCATTATGTCAGAGAAGACTTGGATAACCTTTATGGATTCAGAAGTCGTGAGAGTAAAGACTTGTTCATCAGATTGATTGGTGTATCGGGAATCGGACCCAAAAGTGCACTCTCTCTTTTGGCAACAGATGCCATCAATGATATCATCTTAGCCATTGAAGAAGGTAATATCAAATACTTAACCAAGTTTCCAGGAATTGGAACAAAAAGTGCTCAACAAATCATTCTCGATTTAAAAGGTAAGCTCGTTGAAGATGATACAGAATTATTACCGTCTTCCTCAAGTGATGTTGAGCAAGCCCTTTCTGCTCTCGGGTATTCAAAAGTTGAAATCAAGAAAGTCATGAAGAAACTAGATCCGGATCAAACCGTCGAAGTGATGATCAAACAAGCATTGCAAATGCTCATTAAGTAGGTAATCATGGATAAAGAACGTATTGTAACTGCCATGTCCATCAAAGAGGATGAAGATCAATCCCTTCGTCCACAACGCTTAGACCAGTATATCGGTCAAGAAGACATCAAAGAAATGCTCGATGTCTATATTAAGGCTGCCTTAAAAAGAAAAGAAGCACTCGATCATATTTTACTGTATGGCCCTCCAGGACTTGGAAAGACCACACTCGCACAAATCATCGCCAACGAACTCGGTGTCCAAATCAAAATTACATCCGGTCCAGCCATTGAGCGCAGTGGTGATTTGGCAGCTGTTTTAAGTTCACTTTCTCCAGGTGATGTGTTGTTCATCGATGAAATTCACAGACTTCCCCGTTTCGTTGAAGAAGTCCTCTATTCCGCCATGGAAGATTATGTTTTAGACATCGTGATTGGTAAAGACCACGATTCAAGATCGATTAGAATTGATTTGCCACCTTTTACCCTGATTGGTGCGACAACACGATTTGGTGATCTTTCTGCTCCGCTCCGTGAACGTTTTGGTGTTGTCTTAAGACTTTCTTATTACACTGTTGATGATTTGATGAAAATCGTCAGACGTACCGCGAAAGTCTATGAAAGTACGATTGCAGAAGATGCCGTTGTTGCCTTAGCCAAGCGGTCACGCGGCACTCCGCGTATTGCAAACCGATTATTCAGAAGAGTCAGAGATTTCGCTGAAATCATCGGTGATGGGGTTGTGACTGAAAAGATTACAAATCATGCTTTAACCAAATTAGGCATTGATTATAACGGACTTGATCATACCGATTACCGCTATTTACGAGCGATTATTGAACGTTTTGCCGGTGGACCCGTCGGTATCGAATCAATTTCAGCAACCATTTCTGAAGAAATCATCACAGTTGAAGATGTGTATGAACCCTATCTCTTGATGGAAGGCTATATCAAGCGCACTGCTCGAGGACGAGTTGCCACTCAAAAGGCCTATGAATCTTTGGGCATCAAATATTATAAAGGACTTTTTGACGATGAGAGTAAGTGACTTCGATTTTGATTTACCCAAATCCTTGATTGCACAGCACCCCTCTGAAAAGCGTGATCATTCAAGACTGATGGTCATTGATCGGGCGACTGAAACAATAAAGCATCGTCATTTTTACAACATCATTGAAGAACTGACTTCAAACGATGTGCTCGTCATCAATGATACCAAAGTCATTCCTGCAAGACTTCTTGGGATGAAACTGGGTACGGACGCAATGATTGAATTACTCCTCTTAAAAGAAATCGAGCCCAATCTATGGGAAGCGATGACAAAACCTGCAAAGCGTGTCAAAGTAGGGACAAGAATCAACTTCGGTCATTTACTTGAAGCAGAGTGTGTCAGCATCCATGATGAAGGCATCCGACATTATAAAATGCATTATGAAGGTATTTTCATTGAAATCTTAGAACAACTGGGTACAATGCCACTGCCACCCTACATCACCGAAAAACTCTCTGAAAAAGATCGTTATCAGACGGTTTATGCCAAAGATCCAGGCAGTGCTGCAGCACCGACTGCAGGTTTGCATTTTACAAAGGAACTCCTTCAAACCATTCGTGATCAAGGAATCGAGATCATTCCAATTACGCTACATGTTGGCTTGGGAACCTTCAAACCTGTGCAAACCGATGATGTGTTATCGCATCACATGCATGAAGAGACCTATACTTTGACAGAAGAAAGCACTTTGAGATTGAATCGTGCTCGAGAGATGGGTAAGAAGATTGTCTGTGTCGGGACCACTTCACTCCGAACACTGGAAAGCAACTTCCAGGGTACCTTTAAATCCGGCACTTACGACACATCCATCTTCATCTATCCTGGATATACCTTCAAAGTTGTCGATAAGCTGATTACCAATTTCCACCTGCCTAAATCCACACTGATTATGCTTGTCAGTGCACTGGCTGGAAATGAACTCATCAAGCGAGCATATCACACTGCCATCGAAGAACGGTACCGGTTTTTCTCCTTCGGAGATGCAATGTTCATAAAATGATTGAAAAAACGTGATTTAATCGATATAATCTATTTGGATGGAGGGATATTGATGCCACTAGACTTAAATCTCATCTTAATCATCAGTGTCATACTTCTTGCGACACTCATCCCCTTTATCTTCTTGATTTTTTGGATCAAAAAGAAGAAGCCAACACCGGTTTCAGCACTGAAGATTGAATATCTTGAACAATTGGTTGTCGCACTGGGTTCTTTAGAGAATATCAAATCCGTGTCAAGAGAACACCAACGTCTCAAGGTCTTTGTTCATGATCTTAAAGTCGTTTCAAGTGATCAACTGAAAAATCTGGAAACACCTGCTTTTCTCAAGGGAAAAGAAATCACACTCCTCGTGAAACATCACACCAAAGATGTCATCGATTATATCAACACGTTAAAAAGAGAGGGTAACTAAATGGAACAATCATTTCTCATCATTTCCGAATATGGTATTCATGCAAGACCTGCAACGAGACTTGTCAACCTCGCGATGACATTTCATTCAGAAATTGATTTGACAGCCATGGGCAGAACCGTTAATTTGAAGTCCATCATGGGCTTAATGTCCTTGGGTATTTATAAAGGCGAAAAAGTGATCATATCTGTGAGTGGTTCAGATGCTGAAAAAGCACTCATTGCCATTGCAGATTTCATCATTACCGAAAATTTAGGCAAGCTTGCCTAATCCATCAAGCAGATAAAGCGGTCCTATGAACCGCTTGATGTTTTTTAAGGTTAACCATGAGACAACGCAAAGTCAAACTCGCAACTGAATCGAATCTCTATGAACAAGGTGTCCATATCGGAATTGAAAAGATCAAACTTGATGAAAGACCTGTCTACTTAGAAATTGGCAGTGGTAAAGGTCAATTCATCACGAGTATGGCTAAAGATTTTCCCAAACTTCATTTCATTGCCTTGGAAGTCAATATCGATGTCTGTTTTCGAATCTTAGAGAAGAAGGTCTCGGATCAAATTGATAATTTATCCATCATCCTCGGTGATGCGATGCATTTATCAAGTTATTTTGAACCCCACTCGGTTGACGCCATCTACTTAAACTTTTCTGATCCTTGGCCGAAAGCCAAGCATCATAAACGGAGACTCACATCCACACTATTTCTTGATTTATATCGCTATCTTTTGAAACCCCATGGTTTTATCCAGTTTCGGACTGACCATGAACAGCTTTTTAATGATTCGCTGGCTTACATGTCTCCCTATTTTGAAATCACTGAAATCATTCGAAATTTACCCGAATCCAGATACATGACCGAATATGAAGTCAAAAAGCGTACCCTCGGTCCCATATACCAATTGACAGGAAAGGTGGTTCACCATGCTCAACCCCATTTATAAGGATCTCTTCAATATTGCAGGCACTTCAGGATATGAAAAAAATGTGCGTGCCTACATGAGACGCTTCATGGAAAATTATCCGAATTTCACCATCAAAACAGATCGCTTAGGATCCATTTTTGCTGTTAAACAAGCAAAGATGGACAATGCTCCGGTTGTCATGGTGGCTGGACATATGGATGAAGTGGGACTCATGGTGGTGGGTATCACTGAACTTGGAATGCTGAAAGTACAGCCGACAGGTGGACTTGCAGGTGAGGTCTTCATTTCTCAGGTTTTAAATGTCTATACCAAACAAGGTATGATCAAAGGTGTGATTGGAGCGATTCCTCCGCATTTGAAGAAAGAGCAAATCGTCAGTTTTGAGGAGTTGGTCTTAGACATCGGTGCTTCATCCAAAGAAGAAGCATTGTCTTACGGTGTATCCCTGGGTGATATGGTTTTATATGATAACCCCTATGCAGAAACCGCCAATCCGAATCGGGTCATCAGCAAATCCATCGATAACCGTTATGGGTGTGGACTTGCTTTAGAAGCCATTCAAGCTTTCCATGATGTTGAACTCCCTTTTACGCTGGTGGTTGGTGCAACCGTTCAAGAAGAAGTGGGATTAAGGGGAGCTGAAACATCTGTTGATCTGTTTGATCCAGATATTTTCTTAGCCCTGGATGCATCGCCAGTCAATGATGCCTTAGATAAACAGGCCATGGGTGCATTAGGGAAGGGATTTTTATTACGCATCTATGATCCCAGAAACGTCATGCACCAAGGTATTTTGGATTTCTTCGTAGAACTTGCAAAAAAGAATGATATCCTGTGTCAATATTTTGTTTCCATGGGTGGAACCGATGCAGCAAAAGCACTCGATATGAATCGTGGTGTGGTTGCTACCACCATTGGTTTACCTGCTAGATACATCCATTCCACAGCAGCCATGATGGACTTAAGGGATTTGGAACAAGCGAAAAAAATGCTATTCACCGTACTACACACCTTAAATCCAGAAATCATTTCGAAATTAAAGGAGAGTAATTCATGAACATTAAACTTTCAAATGGCGTACTGATGCCAGCATTTGGACTGGGAACATTCCTAGTTGAAGCAGGCGATAAGACCTATGAGACAGTCAAACATGCACTTTCTGTCGGATACCGTCACATTGATACCGCTCAAATGTATCGAAATG
>JANJXB010000017.1 GCA_024709245.1 Acholeplasmataceae bacterium
ATGTCCTTGATCGAGTTCAACATAGGCATTCTTTAAATCATAAATCGTCATGATATACATATCAATTTGTCGATGAATGATGAAATAGAAGACGATTGCTGTCACTAAAACATAGAATGTACCTTTAATGCTTTGAATCAAAACAAAAGTCTCATGGTTAAAATCAAATAAATTAACCACTCTGTCGGATAAGAGTATCCATAAAAATCCAATGACGATATAGATGATGATGATTCTTATGGTTGCATTGAAAGCATTGAGATTTTGATTATGTTTGATTCGAGGGTCTGTATGCTGTCCCCAAGGTCCTTTAATCATGCGATCACCTGATGTTGTTTCTTTCTTTCATTATACACTAAACAAGGATTGATTCATGAAAGATGTCCTAAATAAATAAAAAACAGCTGAGTTTTTTCAGCTGATTTTTTCATCAATTGCCAGGTTTTTAACCCAGTTTTCTTTTCGATATCGAGATAGTCCAAAGAACATTTTCGGGATATCCATGGATTGAACAATGAGGAACATTAATGTCACTGGAAGTTGTGTGAAATGTGCTAACACCAAAGCGATTGGAACAGGGACAACCCACATATAACCTGCATCCATTAAGAAAGTTGATTTTGTATCTCCGCCTGATCTTAATGTAAAGTACATGGCAACATTGAAAGAGAATACGGGTATAAACAATGCATTGATTCGAATATTGAAACGTGCAATCGCTTGAGAGGCTTGAGATGCATTGAAGAAATCCACCACAAAGAAACTCAAAATAAATAAGATGATACCGGCTCCGATGGCAATCATGACAGCAAACGCAATCAATTTTTTCGCATTATCTTTGGCTTGCTCGAGTTCGTTCTTTCCAAGGGTGTTTCCAACCATGACAGCCACTGCAGTAGCGATTCCACCAAAGGTGACGAAAACAAGTTGTGAGATGGTGCTCGAAATGGTCACAGCTTCTAGTGCATCTGTACCTCGAGAGGTATAAGCATAGAAGAAAACGGTTTGACCTCCAGACCAAAGTGCTTCATTGAGCATGAGCGGAAATGCCATAATCAAGATGGATGAGAAAAGTTTGGGACTGATTTTCAGCATCTCAAACACTCTTGAATTGAAGATATGTCCTTTTTTAATGACGAGGAGAACTGAAAGTGAAAACTCGACACCACGTGCAATCAAAGTGGCAATGGCTGCACCATATATTCCTAATTCAGGAAATCCAAAATGACCAAAGATGAGCAAATAGTTCAAGACGGTATTGGTCAGGATGGCTACAATCGAGATCTTCAGTAATGGTTTGGTTACTCCAGTCTCACGGAATGTACTTGCAATCGCAACGTTCAAAATCCATGGGAATGCACTCCACCTAATGACTTTCAAGTAAATTTCAGAATTACCTTTGATCACATCATTGTCTGTAAATGCACCAATCAGTGGTGAACTGAAGATTGAGAATATGACAAACGATAAGAAAGCCAGAAGAAAACCGATGACAATCTTGAAACGAAACGTTTGTCTCAACTTATCGAAGTCTTTGGATCCAAAATATTGAGCAGAAAAAATACCTGCACCACCCATCGCTCCAAAGGTAATTAAAATGACAACAAAATAGAGTTGATTGATGATGGCAACTGAACCCAGTTCACTGTTCGGTAGAGATCCAACCATGAGGTTATCCACCAATTGTACAGAGGAAGTCAAAAGTTGCTGCAGAACGAGCGGTGCAGCAATGGCAATGATGGATTTATAAAATGATTTACTACCGATTAAATGTCTCATGTGTTTACCTCAACCGTTCAATTATAGCATAAAAAATGAGAAGGTTCAAAATGGATAAATAAAAAGCCTGTCAGCGACAGGCTATTGTCAAGATTTAGGGTATATCGATGATTCTCAAAGTATTGGTTGATCCGTGCTTTTGAGCCCAGCCTGAAGTGATGATGATGGTGGTTCCTGATGCAAAGCCGAAGTCCTTGGCTACTTCAATGGCGACCTTATCATAAAGTGAATAGTCTGTAACATTATGTCGAATGGCAGAGAATACACCCCAATAATAAGTAAGTCTTTGGCATGTTTCAACATTATCGGTAACCGCGATGATGGGCACTGAAGGTCTGAATTTGCATATACGTTTTGCAGTACCACCTGTTTCGGTGAAAGCGATGATGACTTCTGCTTTCGGTAATGCAAGAGCTGTTTGAGAGACTGCGATACCAATGGCATCATTGATGGTTTGTTGAGAAAAATCGATGGCATGCTGTAATTTTTCTTTGTAGTTGATGTTATCTTCAATCGCTTTAGCGATGGTATCCATGACCAATACCGCTTCAACAGGATATTCACCTGCAGCAGACTCGCCGGATAACATGATTGCATCGGATCCATCGAGAATAGCGTTTGCTACGTCTGATGCTTCTGCTCTGGTGGGTCTTGGAGAATACATCATCGATTCAAGCATGTGGGTTGCAGTAATCACCGGTTTACCTTTTTCATTGGCTACCTTGATGATTCTTTTTTGATACAAAGGAACGAGTGATGTCGAGACTTCGACACCTAAGTCACCTCGAGCGACCATAACGCCATCACTGACATCCAAGATAGCTTCAAGATTGTCGACACCTTCTTG
The DNA here is from genome assembly GCA_024709245.1 of Acholeplasmataceae bacterium. Taxonomy (GTDB): domain Bacteria; phylum Bacillota_I; class Bacilli_A; order Acholeplasmatales; family Acholeplasmataceae; genus Peloplasma. Next base: position 2,627 of record JANJXB010000017.1, read on the forward strand.
GTTTTCAATCTTAGCAATGAGTTCAATCTTAGGATTCCCATGTTTTTTCATGATGTCTCTGATTTGGAGCACATCTTCTGGACGTCTGACAAACGATAGGGCAATCATGTCAACTTTCTTTTCAATTGAAAACACGATGTCATCGTAGTCTTTTTGCGAAACAAATGGCATGGATAATTTGACGTTCGGTACATTGACACCTTTTTTGGTTTTGATGGTACCAGAATTCATGATTTCACATTTTAATACGGAGTGATCAATGTTTTCTAAAACATTCAAGCGCATTTTCCCGTCATCAATCAAGATATGATCTCCTGTTTTGATGTCGTTATACAATTCATTGCAATCGATGTGAAAACGTTCTTTATTCCCAAGAATAGGTGCTTTGTGCACTTCAACCTTGTCACCACGCTTAAAAGTTGCAATATCATTTTCAAACTTTCCTGTTCGAATTTCTGGGCCTTTGGTATCAGCAAGTATTCCAATGAAACGATTCTTGCGTTTGGCGATGGCGCGAATCATATCGACACGACGTCCATGTTCAGCTTGATCGGCATGTGAATAATTCAATCGTGCTACGTTCATACCAGCATCAATCATCTTGTCAATCATTTCTTCATTGTCAATGGCAGGTCCTACAGTACAAACAATTTTTGTTTTTCTTTTCATCTTGTGCCTCCTTGAGACTCTCACAATCATTATACATGATAAAGGCTCATATTTCCATTAAAGTTTTGGTATAGAAAACGATTTCAGTTTCTTATAAAGAAACAGTCTGCTTGGGTGAGCAGACTGTCTAACTTTTTTTATGCAATTCTTTCGTTTTCAAATAAACGAATAAAGACATCCGTAATTGCAGGATCAAATTGTGTTCCACGACACCGTTTGATTTCATCCAATGCTTGTTCATGAGACATCGGTTTTCGATAGGGTCGTTCTGAAATCATCGCATCATATGCATCTGCAATCGAGATAATTCGTGCACGAATTGGTATGTTTTCACCGGCTAATCCTCTTGGATACCCCTTGCCATCATAGCGTTCATGATGACATAAGATATCTTCCGCGATATCTTTGTATTCTGCCGAAGCAGTGAGAATACGATATCCGATTTCAGGATGTCTCTTGATGGCTTCCCATTCGTGATCATCGAGTTTACCTGGTTTATTCAAGATTGCTTCATCGATCGCAATCTTTCCAATATCGTGGAGATTGCTGATGGCTTTGAGCATACTGATTTCTTCTTTTGACATTTTGATTTCAGAGCCAATCTTCGTACAAATCATGGATACACGTGCAGAATGCTTTTCTTCTCTTGGGTTTTTCTCATGAAGTGTGTTCAAAATGGTTTTAATCGTTTCTGAACGATGTGAAGAAATTTCAAATAGTTTATGGGAATACATGTCGTTTTCAGCAGCTTTGAGCGTATCTTGAACCAATTCTGAACTGATTTTAGTAGATGCACCAAATGAAACTGAAATATTCATTCCATGGATTTGATTGACTTCAATATTTTGTTTTGCTTCTGTAATCATTTGTAATGCTTTTTCTCTGGAAGTGTTCGGTAGCATGATGATAAACTCATCGCCACCAATTCTGGCAATCCTGGATTCATTCTTGAATGCTTTAACGAGTTCATCTGCAACTGAACATAACAACAAATCACCAGCATCATGCCCAAATGCATCATTCATGATTTTCAAGCCATTGATATCTGCAGAGATCACCGTCAATGGATAATATTTTTCTTGATCGAGGCGTTGAATCTCTTCTGTGTAGTAACGCCGATTGTGCAGGTTCGTCAATGGATCCCGATAACTCAGGTATAGGATGGATTGTTCATACTTTTTCCGCTCACTGATATCTTGTGAGAATACTGTTACACCAATGACCATACCTTTTTCATCCGTAATCGGTGAGTATTGTTCTTCAACATATTTACCAGTAACAGACTCTATTTCTGCAATTTGAGTGTACGATTTTCCAGACAAAGCGACATCTAAACTTTCTTTAATACGTTGTTTCATCTTAGGATGGACGATATAGTCGAGGAAATTATGACCTTTTTCGATATGAATATCATAATAAGATTTCATGGAATAAAAATGGAATTCATTGAATGACAAATAGTGATAATCCCTGTCCAATGCAAACACTTCCATGGCTTTGGTTGCATCAATGGAAGCTTGTAACAATAATTGCTGATTCTTGATCTTTTCGAGTGCAGCTAAGCGTTCACGCTGATTGTGCACAATCTTTCCTAAAATCATCGACAAAACGGGATAAAGCAAGAGATATGGAATGAATGTGCGACTGATGATGATCAATGCATTGGGTATCGCAAAGAAACACAGCAAGGTAATGATGGTCGAAAATAAGCCCAGTAGATAATATTCGATATAGGGAGATGTCACTTTTTTGAATATTTTCTTAATGTAAGGCCAGTAATACCCGAGTAATGAAGTTGTGATGATGGTAAGCACACCAGCATAGACACCTGTACCCCCTCGAGCGATTCTAAAAATGATTCCAATGGCTGCAGCTACAAACGTGGTTACTCCTCCAAAAAAGAGTCCGATGACGCTATAAAGCACGTTTCTTGTATCGAAAAAGAGTCCTTCATCAATCTTCCATGGATACATCATGATGAGTATCGCAATCATCCCAAGTGCCAATCCAAGGCTGATTCTATATTGAAGTTTATTGGAATTTTGATCGAAATTGGTGGCGGCATAAATGAAGCCTAGACCAAAAAGCAAGATTCCATTCTTAATGAGATCGCTTAAGACCAAGAGTGCATCATTGATCAAATCCATAGTCATCCTCCGTCAAATATTACAATCTTATTATATCACTCAATTTTTGATTTAAAAATAAAGGCACTTTTTCATCGTGCCTCTTTTGCCTACTATGAACCTATGAAGATGAGTGGCAGATGATGTGCCACATACCCCTAAGGTGATCGTTACATGGATGGGTAACCTGATTAACTATGCAAGGAATCTTTCTTGTATCGCTAAAGCATTCAACAGATCAATACTATTGAGTCGGATACCCCACTCTACAACCTTCTCAAGAATTGCCCCCTTGATTCTTGCCTGTAGAGCAAACTTCTGTTCTGAGATACTCTGAGTACCATAATTCATGATATACTTCTTCGTAACCTCAACAATCAAATTGCGCATGAACTGGTCCACTTGAGCATCGTGAAAATCTTTTTCGTCGATTACATCATATTCGACGAGTAAACTAATGGACATGCGAGGTTCATCATCAACCTCAATGATTTCACGATTCAGAGAAAGTTTCCGGTGCACATCATAAAGAACCATTCGTTCAACAAATGGAACAATAAAATGAATTCCCGGAGAAATAGGTCTGTAAAACTGTCTTCTTCTGATGATTAAACCCGTTTTCTTCGATGGAACGAGTTTTATTCTCGAAAGCAAAAACAACGATAGCGAAATGGCTGTCAACATAGATAAGTATAGTGCAAGATCAATCATCATTCGTGCCTCCTTGGACATTTTACATGGCATTTTTATCGATTTTTTTGAAATGAAAAGGAGAAATGCCACTTTCTCTAATACAGTTTTAACATGCCATATACAAAAAAAACAGGGCGTATATGACCTATTCGTCACAAAAGCACTCTGTTTTAGTTGAATATTTTATTTTATTGAAGTATGAATCAAACTTCGTGGCTGGATTCGTGATGCTCTTTCAATTCTCTCTTAAATCGTTTGTTAAATACTTCAAATGGTTTCATCTGAGCATGCTTCTTTTGAAATAAAACCAGAAATAGGAAAGGCACTGATAGGGGATAATAGAATACTTGATTCATATAATCGGATGGATGTTGGCGCTGATGATGAAAATAAGATGAAAAGTGAATCTGATTGAAGGTCATATAACCCGTTACGACAAAGAATAAGATAAAATTGTCATTTAAAGCTGTTAATACATAGATGGCCATCACTAAGTAAGTAATGAATAAAAGCTGGTACCATGCATTCTTATGGGTTGTCTTATAGAGCAATGTACCCCCTTCAAGAAGCGTTAAGAAAAGCATTAATCCAATGAAAAACATGACGATTGAACCATCTTTAGGTACATCCGCACTTTGAAACATACTTAAAAATAAGCCAAGTCCTAATGAAACAAGATAACTGTAAAATGATTGGATTTTGCCATGAGTCAGCCATAAAATCAAAGTAGATATCAACATGAGTGATACACCAGCGATTGGATACACCATCGATGTTCCTGATAAACTGATGCTGATGTATGTGATGAAGATGATCAATGTGTTGATCAAGTGAACTTCCATCAGTTTGAGTATACGGTTGCGTTTGATTGTCATCATCAAATTCTCACTTTCATGAAATTAAATGTCAAAAAATAAGTCAAATTACTTAGGATGGAGTAGCACGATAAAACTTTCTATAGTGTGATCAAGCTTTAGATCAATCATGAAAAAAATAAGCACCATGAGCCCAATAGGGTGGTGCGGCTGATGGGATTCGAACCCACATACCGAAGTACTACCGCCTGAAGATAGCGCGTCTGCCAATTTCGCCACAGCCGCAACGTGACTTTGTTTCTATTATACACGATTTGAATTCAAAAGACCATATCATGCATAAGCGATTACTTCGCTTTGCAATTTGAAATCTAAGATCAAGAATGATCATCCTTCATTGGATAAAATAAAAGCCACAGCTCAAATGTGCGGCATTGTGTTCATGGAGCGGGTGATGGGAATCGAACCCACGTCATCAGCTTGGAAGGCTGAGGTTCTACCATTAAACTACACCCGCAAAGAAGTGGTCGGGAAGACAGGATTTGAACCTGCGACCTCCTGGTCCCAAACCAGGCGCTCTACCAAGCTAAGCTACTTCCCGAAAACATGGCGTACCCAAGAGGACTTGAACCCCCAACCTTTTGATCCGTAGTCAAACGCTCTATCCAGTTGAGCTATGGGTACAGCGATTAGAGTTTGTATGAAAAACTCTATATAAAGACTTGCGCCTAAATGGAAAGGTATGGTGACCCGTACGGGGTTCGAACCCGTGAATGCTTGCGTGAAAGGCAAGTGAGTTAACCGTTTCTCCAACGGGCCAACGTGTAAGCGCATATATAATTATACCAATTTATTATGAATTGTCAAGGTAAAATATTGGGTTTTTTCATCTTTTTTCAGAGTCAAAAATCATGCAGAAAACCACATGATTTTAGATTGTATTTTCAAGATAACTACTCTTGGCTTCCCACTTCCGAGATTGCCATCTCGCATACATGAAAACTCCACGAAACAGTTCATCAGAAACATACGCCATGTAGATTCCAAAAAGCCCTAAACCAAGCACAATACCAAATAGATACGCAAGTCCTATGGTGATACCCAGCATGCTCACAATCGCCAGTTTAAGCGGAAAAGCGGTATCTCCAGCGGATCTCAGAGCACTGATGAAAATCATATTGTAACTTCTGGCAAATTCGAGCAATATGGCAAGCCATAAGATATTTCTTGCTGTTTGAACAATCACAGGATTATCGGTGAAAATACCGACGATACTACCAGAAAAGAAATTGACCATGAGGGTTGCAAACAAAACAATAAACATACTTCTAATTGCAGTTTTCATAGTTTGCTGATGTGCTTTGTTGTAGTCTCTTTCCCCAATGTAGTAACCTGTCATGATGCCATTGGCTGAAGCGTAAGCCAATGAGAAAACATAGATATACGTCAAGATGGTATTGATGTAAGATCTTGAAGTTGTCATATCGGGTCCAAGTTGATTAATCATACCCAAAATAACACTTTGCATGATGGTATATGTAAAGCTTTCTCCAGCACTGGGTAACCCAATTTTTAGGATTTGCTTGGATAAGTCTTTTTCGATTCTGATGTGTTTAGGTCTTACTTTGACCAGGACATAAGCCATCACTAAGTAGACAATGAGCATGATGATCCGAACCCATAAGGTCGATAATGCTGCGCCATAAACACCGAGTTCTGGGAAACCCAATTGACCATAAATCAGTAAGTAATTACCTATGATGTTGAAGATGTTTCCGATGATGACGACTGTCGTGATTTGTTTTGCATAACCATAACTCCGTAGTGATGCAGTAACGATGTTTGACATTGCAACAAAGATTAATGAAGTGGCAATGACTTGAAAATAGACTTTAGAATCTTGATACAATACTGGTTTTGTATTGACAAGCTGCAATAACTGATCCGTTGTCAGTAACATGATACCTGCAGCAAGCAATCCAACGATCAAGTTGAGAACCAAACCATTTCCTATCACTTTCTGAGCCAAGTCATCGCGTTTAGCACCAATGTATTGAGACACTAAAACAGCAACCCCGTTGGTGATGATCAATAAGATGACAGCAAACATCATGATGAGTGTGTTTGCGTTGCCTACAGATCCAACTGCGTGATCGCTATAATTCGATAACATGATGGTATCGACGGTGCTCATGAGAACAAAAAAGAGCAATTCGATAAGTATTGGCCAATAAATGGAACTAAAACTGCGTTTGGTCTTCATATGGTGTCAGGCTATTTTCATTTAGTATAGTATGTTGTCTAAAAGTTGTTTAGCCTTGTCTTCTCCTAGTAAATATCTAACGATTTCATATGCAAACTCATAGACTGCGCCTGCACCCCGTGCTGTGATGATGTTCTGATCCCTGACTGCTTTATGAAGGGGTTGATAGTGACCTTTTGGCATATCGATTTCACTCCCTGTGAAAGCGGTATATGATTTCCCATCCAGCAATCCTGCACGACCCAAAAATCTGGGTCCAGCACAGATTGCAGCAACCAATTTGTGTCTCTGATTGAAATATTTCGCTAACTTTTGAATTTCTACATCCCGATCGATGGTCAGTGCCACATATCTTCCACCTGGAATCACAATAAAGTCATAATCATCCTTGGATACTTCTTTTCCAAAGTGATCCGCTCTGATGTGTAGACCAAAGGCTGTTGTGATATCGAGTGATTGTTCAAACGTAATACCAATGACGTCCAGACCTGCACGTCTCAGTAGAGCGCGTGTTCCAAGCGCTTCAACATCTTCCATTTGATTGCTTAAAACAATGAGTCCTTTCATGGTTTCACCTCTCGATTAACGATTGATATATGTGAAGTAATGCCAATGCTCCCTGATGTTCTTCAAAGCGTTGATACTGTTCTAAGTGTTTCTCAGAGCCAATCACATCCGAGATAACTTTAACTGAAATGATGGGTATTTTAAAGATGTGCGCAACGTGATAGAGTGCTGCTCCTTCCATATCCACAATAAAACTCTCAGGTTTGATTTCTGTCATGAACACATCACCAGTAAAGAGATGTCCTGTTTTCGTAGAGTGGATGCGTGAGGAGAGAAACTGTATAAGTTGATGATCGGAATGAAACTGTGATGGCATTCCGGGTACTTGACCTTTTTCATAGCCAAACATCGTTAAATCAAAATCATGGTAGGATGCCTTGTCAATGATGACCAAATCACCGATTTGATAAGGTTGTGTTGCTCCAGCAAAACCTAGATTCACGATACCATCGACGTGATGCGTCGATAGATATGCACTTAACGTGGCTGCTGCATTCACTTTTCCAATCCCGGTGATGATGAGATCATGATTTGGATTTTTCTCTTTTGGAATGGCACTGACTTCAGATGCCATCGCTGCGACAAACAAAATCATTTCACTTCACCTAAGATTTGTTTAATTTTCGTGACAATGAGATCGACTGCAATATCATGCTTTCGGTCATTGGGTATAATCACATCAGCATAGCGCTTGGTCGGTTTAATGTGTTTGTGAAACATTGGTTTAACCGTGTTTTCATATTGGCTGATGATACTTTCTAGACTTCTACCTCTTTCTTTCATATCACGAAGCATTCTCCGAATGAATCGTGTATCATCATCGAGCTCAACAAAGAGATTCATATCGGATAACTCTCTGATTTTTTCATTCTCTAAAATCAAGATACCTTCAACGATGATGATGGGCTTGGGTTCGACATGTTCGATGACTGATGATCGTGTATGATTCACAAAATCATAGGTCGGTTTTTCAATGGAATGGCCTTCTAATAAGGATTGTAGATGAACATAAAGCAATTGATTATCGAGTGAACTGGGATGGTCGTAGTTGGTTAAATAGCGAGCTTCAAGAGGAAGATCGCTTTGGTCAAGATAGTAATCATCATGTTTGATGATCAGGACTTCATCCAAGCCAGCTTTTTCAAGAATTTCTTTCACAACTGTACTTTTTCCAGAGGCAGATCCTCCGGCAACTAAAATCAAGAGTGGTTTATTCATCTACATGTCACCTGTCTAAATCAGACATTCAGGTGCAAGTGTAGCTTGCAGCTGTTCATCCATGATATCTTGGCACTCTTTGTGTTTTTTAAACCATACGACTGCATATGGACAGGTTGCAACAACTTGATAACCCTTCGATTTGGCAAAATGATAAACTTCATGCATCAATTGTGATGCAATACCTTGCCCTCTCAGTGATGGATCGACATAAGTGTGATCGACAACAACGATACCGGGTTTGATGTATGGAAAAGTTGCATCAACGATGAGCTTTCCTTGTTCGTCTAAGACATATATTTGGTGGTCTTCATGAATGAATTGCATATTGATCATCTCCTCTTATATAGTATATCAAAAATGAAGAGATATGCTTCATAGATGAATGAAAAAAGATATATGATGACGAAGTATGATTCCTGAATGAGATCCAGATTGGGTAATGAACAGAACTCTTGTTCTCTCTTGTAATCAAAAATCAACAGTAAAATTATTATTTTTATAATTAAAAGACCTTTTTATAATAATTTGAGCCTTTATTTATAATATCAGGTCTGATTATGATAAAATAAGAGTGGAAATTAATACTGGAGGATTTACATGACCAAAAAACAACTTATCGTCGAAACTTCATCGGTTCTCATCTCTGTCGTTCTCATCATCATGGGATTCATCCTCAGTCAAGGAAAACCAGAACCCTGGTATGTTGCATTGATCTTCGGTTTATCCTTTCTGATTGGTGGTTTTGCAAAAGCCAAAGAAGGTGTGCTTGCAACATTTCACAATAAAGCATTAAACGTTGAAATTTTGATGATTCTAGCGGCCTTGGGTGCCTTCATCGTTGGAGACTATTCGGAAGGGGCTATCCTGATTCTCATCTTCTCCATCAGTGGTGTCTTAGAATCCTATGCAACTTCAAAAAGTGAAAAAGCTTTAACGAGTTTACTCGAACTTGCTCCAAAAACTGCGATACTCTTGAAGAATCAGATCGAAACTGAGGTCATGGTTGAATCACTCTTGATTGGTGACCAGGTGGTAGTCAAGGTAGGACAACAGGTTCCTGTCGATGGCACCATCATTTCAGGGTTTACTTCTCTCGACCAGGCAGCCATCACCGGTGAATTTGTTCCTGTTCAAAAAAGTGAAGGTGATTCTGTTTTTGCCGGTTCGATCAATATTGAATCATCCATCGTTGTTCAAACCGATAAAAGTCCAAAAGATTCTGTCGTTCAAAAAATTGTTGATTTTGTCAAAAAAGCTCAAAGTGAAAAGACAAAATCACAATCCTTCATTGACCGTTTTGAAAGATATTATGTGTATATCGTCATTTTAATGGCTGTACTACTTATGATTGTTCCACCCATGTTTGGATGGTGGACTCAAAGCTATGCATTCAATCGCGGTGTGATTGTCCTCGTTGTCGGATCACCTTGTGCATTGGTCGCATCCATCACACCTGCCATGCTTTCAGCACTTTCGAATGGAGCAAGAAATCGCATATTGATCAAAGGTGGCACTCCTTTGGAGTCCTTGATTGGACTCAAAGCAGTCATCATGGATAAAACAGGTACGATTACAACAGGTATTCCAAAAGTGATTCGAATTGAAACGATTGACAGTATTGATGAAAAATATGTTTTATCTGTTCTTTATACACTTGAAAAACAATCCAGACATCCATTAGCGAAGTCGATCGCGGATCATTTGGATGAATCTTATCGCTTAAAAGATATCAAAACCGTTGAGATTTCAGGTCGTGGGATGGAAGCCGAAATTGATCATATCAAATGGCAAGTGGGTCGCTTTGATTCCACAATACATCCCGAACTTGTTGAAAAAATGGATCGATGCAATGCACTAGGTCACAGTAATGTATCCATTGTGCGAAATGGCGAAACCGTTGGATTTGTCGCATTGATGGATACCATTCGAGAACATGCGAAAGATGTCACCAACGATTTGAGATCACTCGGGATTAAAACCATTCTACTCACCGGTGATCATCAATTTACCGCACATGCGATTGCAAAAGAATCAGGTGTTGATGCTTTTGAAGCCAATATGTTTCCTGCAGATAAAGTCAAGCGCGTTAAGAAATATCAAAAAGAATTGGGTAAAGTGATGATGGTTGGTGATGGTATCAATGATGCACCTGCACTTGCAACTGCTGATGTCAGTGTTGCGATGGGCACAGGGACTGATGTATCCTTGGAAACCGCGGACATCGTCATCATGAATGATGCCTTGGAAAGCATTCCGAAGCTCGTCAGACTCGCCAAAAGAACACGACGAATTACCCTTCAAAACATCATCTTCTCTGTGTCTGTCATTGCAATCCTTCTGATTTCGAATGTTTTTGGAATCATCGAACTTCCAGTGGGCGTTGTTGCACACGAGACATCCACAATTCTTGTCATCTTAAACAGTTTGCGATTACTCTTTAAATAAATCCTTCAATAATGATAAAAGCTGCAAAAATCTGCAGCTTTTTTGTTGATCATGGTTGATAAAATAAAAACGGCTTTCGCCGTATCGGATACAAGTGGCGCCCACACTAGGACTCGAACCTAGGACCCCCTGATTAACAGTCAGGTGCTCTAACCAACTGAGCTATGTAGGCAAAGAGGGGTGACGCTACTTGGGTTTCAAAAAATCAGTAAGATATGCCTGGCAACGACCTATTTTTGCTCCTTAGAACTATCGTCGGCGCTGAAGTGCTTAACTGCTGTGTTCGGAATGGGAACAGGTGTGTCCACTTCGCCATCGTCACCAGACATCTCTCAAAACTAGATAAATTCTGTTCG
>JANJXB010000120.1 GCA_024709245.1 Acholeplasmataceae bacterium
AGACTCATTGCTCAAACACTCCTCATGCCCGAACTGAATAAGGTCTACCATGAACTTTTATCCTTCGAAGGAGCAGAGTTCTATACTGTGAAAGATATTGATGCGCTCAGTTTCATACAATCCCACAATAAAGCCATTCCAATCTACAACCACAAAGATATTCTCTATGTATTATCAGATAATCAATCCTCGATTTTAGATCGAAGATCAACACCCCTATCAGAATATCAAAAACTAGAAATCAAAGACTTATCGAGATATCATGAGAAGCATATCGTCATCTTCGGTAAGAATCAAAAACTTGAGTATATCCTAGATTCAATTCGACTCTATGAAAGAGAAAATCATACCACCATCAAGACAACCTTGATTGATTCGAATGAAGCATCGGTCATTTCTAAAACGACCGATGCCATCGAAAAGATTGATCATATCTTGATTCTTTCAGCCGATCACTTGGATCCTGAAGACTATGACTCTGATGTTTTAGTCACGCTTCTCATGACGCAGGAGATTGCTAAAAAGCATCAAGCAGAAATCATCATAGAACTTTTAGATCCAAAACATTTCGATATTGCTCAAAGCTACAATGTGAAGAACACCATCATCTCGAATGAATACATCTCACGTCTGATGACTCAACTTTCTAAGAATAGACACCTCTATGATCTATTCATCGATTTACTCACCTACGATGAAGAAGGTTCAGAAGAAGAGACCTATGAAGTGTATGCCTATGCTGCAAAAGATATTTTGAACACCTCATTTCCACTCACCTTTCAGTCAAAAGCTGAACTCATTTATTCGATTTACAGGAGTGGCAATCAAAGTTATATTTGTTTAGGCACGATTAAGGATGGAATCTTAGATATCTTTAAAGGAAACCTCGATCACCAAGAATTCTTAGTGATTCATGAATCTGATATTCTAGTCATGATATGCAAATAATACCCGGCAAAATGCCGGGTGTTTTTTTCATACAAATATGCCTTTGATTTTGTTCAGTTTTCGTTTAGAATAGAGTTACACGAGGTGATAGAGTGAAAAAAGTAACATTACAAATGATTGCTGATCATTTAGGTGTCAGTAAAGGTTTGGTATCTATTGCATTATCCGACAAGTATGGTGTCAGCACAGAAACCCGAAGTGATATCGTGATTGCAGCCATCCAGATGGGTTATGACTTTTCGAAGATCAAGAAACAAAGAGAGAGTTTGAAGAGTAATCTATTTTATGTTTTAACCAAAGATATTGATTTGCATACAGACCGTTTCTGGCCACAAATCATCAAAGGAATTGAAAGCCAGGCACTGAAATTCAATTACAAAATTAGAGTCAAAGCTTGGGATGAAAATACCAATCTAGACTTATTTGTTTCTGATATCATTGATATGAAATGTTCCGGGATCATCATCATTTCTGAAATTCCACCTTTTATTTTTAATCATCTTGTCTTATCCAATATTCCGATGATTCTTGTTGATGGCAAAATCATGTACGATGATTTCATTGATACCATCAGTGTGAACAACTATGCATCTTTCTATAATGCAACCAAGTATGTCATAGATAATGGTCATAAACGAATTGCATTTGTAGGTGATATCAGTCACGCACATAGTTTTAATCAAAGACATCTTGGATTTCTAGATTGTGCCAAACAATATCCTGATGTACAAGTGACTTTGCTCACGGATAAGGGTGATGATCCAGAAATAACAAACGTTTATAACATTGCTCAACTGAGAAACTCACTTCTTGAAAGAAAAGTTGAAGCATACCTCTGTGCGAATGACAACATCGCAGAAAAATTGTACAGAATGGCCCAAGTCCATGGAATCAACATTCCAAACGACATTAGTGTCATCGGATTCGACGATAACGCTCAAAGTAAGTCGATGCAACCTCCCTTAGCAACAGTCAATGTGCCCAAAAGAGAAGTAGGAGAACAATGCTTTAACGCTTTAGTAGAACGTGTAAAGCATCGAGATTACTCACTGAGACGCATCAACATCATGTGCAAAGTCATTCAAAGAGAATCTGTTAAGAATAGAAATTTATAAATTGAAAGAGTTTACATACGCTTAAAAGAGTCATTTTGGGTTGAGTTTTATCCGAAATGACTCTTTTGTTCATAAACTTCAGAGATTTGTTTAGAAAGATGGCGTTTCGTCTAGATGAATCCTGTTGTAGATGAAATAGAATCCGATATAATAAGGGTGAATTCACGGAGGTTTTCATGCAACCGATTCAGCTTAGATCTCAATTGATTCACACAAAACGTGCGCTTTTTAGTAAAAAAATGACCATCGGTTTTTTGGGTGGATCGATTACTGAGAATAGAGTACCCCATAACTGGCCGGAATCCATTATCCGTTTTTTTCTTTCTGAATACAAAGGATTACAACTCACAATCGAAAATGCTGCGATAGGTGCAACCGGCAGTGATTTTGGATTGATGAGAGTGGATCAAGATATCATATCCAGAAAACCTGATTTGGTGTTTATTGAATATGCAGTTAATGATTTTTGGACAAAAAGTCAAATGCGTATCGAACAAATGGAAGGTATCATCCGAAAACTCAAACGTTATGGACAGTGTGATATTATCTTGATCTACACGTATCTTCAAGACATGTATGAAGATCTTTCTTATCATAGGATGCCATTAATTGTATCCGAATATGAAAATATAGCCAGTCATTATCATATGAACTCAATCTTTTCAGGATATTACGCATTTCAAAAAGTCAGACAGGGACTTCTTAGATTTGAAGAATGGCTACCTGATGGTCTACATCCTCAATACATTGGTAGTGAAATCTACGCCGAGCCTATCATCGAAGGAATTAAGAATGGTTTATCATACCCAATCATTGATCAGTCATCTTTACCAAAACCTCTTGAAATGAACAACTGGGAAAATGCAAGATTGATTCCACTATCCTCTATTCATTTACCAGAAACCTTTTACCTCAAACGTTCATCCACACAAGCATTTGTTGATCAAGTCATTTATTCATCAGCAATAGGTGCAACCCTAAATATTCCATTTACTGGGCGTGGTATTGTTCTTGTCTTCGATTTTGGGAAACGCTCATCAGAGTTAAAATACTCAATCGATGGTGGTGAAGTTGAAGTTACAAAACGTGATCGACCCGCTTGGTGTGGCAACTCAGGTTGGCTTAGACCATTGATCATCGGGGGAAATCTCGATTCAAAACCTCACAACCTCACCTTAGAGATCATACATGGCAATCGTCCGGATTGCGAAGGAACACTGTTTGAATTATCACATCTATTGGAGTTACCATGAGAAACTTTAAAGAAGAAGCCAAAGCACTTGTGAGTCAAATGACTTTAGATGAAAAAATCAGTCAACTCATGCATCATGCACCTGCCATCGAACGATTAAATATCCCCAAATACAACTACTGGAATGAGGGGCTTCACGGTGTTGCAAGAGCAGGTATTGCCTCAGTTTTTCCTCAAGCCATTGGTCTTGCTGCAACTTTCAATCCAAAACTCATTCGTGAAGTTGCATCCGTGATTAGCACTGAAGCACGTGCAAAATACAATCAGTCCAAGGTTTTTGGAGGTACTGAAATTTATCAAGGTATCACCATTTGGAGTCCGAACATCAATATCTTCAGAGATCCAAGATGGGGTAGAGGACAGGAAACCTATGGTGAAGACCCCTATCTCACATCAGTGATGGGAATCTCATTTGTCAAAGGTCTCCAAGAAGGAGAAGATCCTATCTTTCAAAAAGCAGATTCGACCATCAAGCATTTCTTTGCTCACAGTGGTCCTGAGTCAAAACGTCACGGTTTTGATGCTAAAGTGTCTTTGAAAGACATGAATGAAACGTACACTAGAGCTTTCAAAAGAGTCATTGAAAAAGCAAATCCAGCAGGTGTGATGGGTGCATACAATCTCGTGAATGGCAAAGCATGCTCCGGAAACTCATACTACATCAATCAAATGATTAGAAATGAATTTGGATTTAAAGGTTACTATGTTTCCGATTGTGGAGCGATTTCTGACTTCCATCAAGGTCACCGCATCACAAAGTCAGCCACGCAAAGCGCTGTACTTGGACTAGCATCAGGTTGTGATTTAAATTGTGGAGATACCTATACCCATTTGAAAGAAGCTTTAAATCAAGGATTGATTCACGAAGATCAAATCAATCAAAGTGTTGAAAGACTCTTTGAATCAAGAATTCGACTTGGAATGTTTGAAAAAACTCAATATGATGAGATTTCAAGTGATGTAATTGATTCTAGAAAACATCAAAAAATCAATTTGAGAGCTGCTCAAGAAAGTATTGTTCTATTAAAAAATAACGGAATTCTACCCATACAAAAAGGATCATATCAAAGGATTGCTGTGATTGGTAATAATGCCAATAACATTGATGCAGTGATGGGAAATTATCATGGCACTGCATCTTCTGTAGTTACACCTTATCAAGGTATTAAACAGGAAGATATCCATGTTGAAGTGAAATATGCAATGGGTGCAGTTCCACAAGGGTCTCCTAAAGGATGGCTGGAACAACCGATTCGTGAAGGAGTCGCTTTAGCCAAGTGGGCAGATTTGGTCATCTTGGTTTTAGGGATTGACAACACGATTGAAGGCGAAGAAAATGATGCGCGTCACAGTCCTGCACAAGGTGATAAGATTACTTTAGAGTATAGTATCAGCCAGAAACAACTCATAGATGCAGTGATGAAATTGAATAAGAAAGTGATTCTTGTGAATGTTAGTGGGAGTGCAATGATTATTCCTAACGCCCCATTTGATGCCATTCTTCAGCAATTTTATGGAGGACAGTTTGCAGGGAAAGCCTTAGCAGATATCATCTACGGGAATGTAAATCCTTCAGGAAAACTCCCTGTCACATTCTATTTGAGAATGGAAGATTTACCTGATTTTGAGGATTATCAGATGAAGGGAAGAACATACCGTTACTTCAATCACGATATACAGTATCCATTCGGATATGGATTATCCTATTCCAAATTTGAAATCAAAGGAATTTCATGTACCAAGAAGTCATGTACACTTGATGTGACCAATACATCGGACTTAGAAGGCATGGAAGTGATTCAACTCTATGCGAAGTACAATGAAAGTTTCGATACACCGATTTATGAACTGATTGGATTTCAAAAGGTGAACCTCAAACCTCACACGACGAAAACAGTCAAAATATCCTATCAAACACTGATGGTTTTTGATCAAAAAGGTAAACCTAGAAAACCTAAAAAAGAAGTTAAAATCTTTGCCAGTGTAACACTACCTTCATATGATCCCAATAGAATTCACGAACGCGTTAAGGAGATGAAAAAGGCATGATGATTGACTATTTAAAACAAGCCATCGAGAAAATGTCAAAAACAGCCCACGATATCAAAGGAGGAATACCTTATCTTGCTCAAGGTAAAACTTATGATGATTACTCATCTAGACCTTCTTGGTGGACCAATGGGTTTTATCCAGGCATTTTATGGTTACTTTATCAGTACACCCAGGATAAACGGTTTCAAACTTATGCATTATCTGTTGAATCAAAACTGGATACAGTCTTAGATGAATTCAAAGATGTCGATCATGACGCAGGATTCATATGGAAACTATCCTCAGTCTGTCATTATGAATTCACAGGTAATGAGCGTTCACGCATCCAAGGATTAAAAGCTGCAAGTTTTCTAGCTTCAAGATATCACCCCCAAGGTGAATATATACGTGCATGGAATGGGGATTGGGCAAGAGGACATGCCATCATCGATTCCTTGATGAATTTATCGATTCTCTATTGGGCAAGTAAAGAACTGAAAGATGAAGGATTTTATCAGATTGCTAAAAAAGCTGCAGATACAGCCATCCGAGAATTTATTCGGGAAGATGGATCACTTTACCATATTGTTGTTTTTGATGAATCATCAGGTAAAAGAAACGGTCAGCGACTTGGACAAGGTTATTCAGAAAACTCATCATGGGGAAGAGGAACTTCTTGGGCACTCTATGGAATGACGATTTCTTACCGGGAAACCAAAGATCTAAGATATTTGGAAGCAGCTAAAAAAGTAGCATCCTTCGTGATGAAACATTTACCCAGTGATTATGTGCCTTATGCAGATTATCTGGCTCCTCATGAGGAAAGAAGAAAGAAAGATTCATCAGCAGGTGCAATTACTGCATGTGGATTCATCCAATTGTATCAACTTACACAAGAAGAAAGTTATTTAGACATGGCAAAAAAGATGATAAAAGGATTGCATGATACTTGTCTTGCTCCTGAAGATCATCAAGCATTACTCCTTCATGGTAATGTCGCATATCATGCCAAAGATATCCATGAAACGGATATATCCATTATTTATGGAGATTACTATTACCTAGAAGCACTCATGATGATCAACGGATTCAAAGGATACTTTTAAGAACTATAGGAGAAGACTGACATGAAATTAAACAAGTATGTTAACAACCCGATTTTAAAGCCAAACAAAGACAATGACTGGGAAAGTTTGGTTGTTTTGAATCCAGCAGCTGTCTATGATGAAGAGAAGAAAGAGTTCATCATGTTATACCGTGCTGCAGATGATTCTGATTTACACAGAATATCTTTAGGACTTGCTAAGAGTAAAGACGGTTTCCATTTTGAACGCCAGAGCAATCGACCCAATTTAGAAGGTACCATAGGAAATACCGATGAAGGTGGAGTCGAAGATCCTAGACTCGTGAAAATGGGAGAATGGTATTTCTTAACCTATGCTTCAAGACCTTATCGTCCAGGTAGATACTGGTTAAATCAGGTTGTGAAGCGTGATACACCCCAAGAAGGAGTATCATTCATCAAGCATAATGATACACTTACGCATCTTGCCATCACGAAAGATTTTTTAACCTATAAGAAACTAGGACGTATGACAGATAGCACAGTCGATGACCGTGATGTCATGATCTTCCCTGAGAGAGTGAATGGTCAGTATGTCAGACTTTCAAGACCCATGACTTGGTGTGGCAAAGGTTATGAGAATCAAAACCCTGCAACTTACATTGCATTTTCTAATGATTTAATGGAGTGGAAATCTCCAAAGCTTCTCATGGAAGGAAAAGAGTGGTGGGAAGATAAGAAGATTGGTGCAAGCTGTCCTCCAATTAAAACAGAGTTTGGTTGGTTCCACATTTATCACGGTGTGTCTAAAAAAGATCAAGCGTATCGCGTAGGTGCAGTGCTCCTAGATTTAAATGATCCAACAAAGATAATTGCAAGAACGAAAGACTTTATCATGGAACCTGATCAACCTTATGAACTTGAAGGATTCTATAATGCGTGTGTTTTTCCAACAGGTAATGTGGTTGTTGATGGAATACTTTATGTTTATTACGGTGCTGCAGATAAGTATGTATGTGTTGCAACCGCCAACTTCAATGAATTGCTTCAATATTTGACTCGTGAATGTCGAGTATAAATCAATGTTTTGATGAAGATTGAAAAAAATAACGAAAACGTTTTAATCAAGATTTATTAAAAAACACGGTGAAAGCCGTGTGAAAATTTAAGATGTAAGCGTTTTATCTAAAAAATAAACAAAAAATAAAAAGTTTAGATGCATGCCTTTATGTTTAGATGATTGAAGAGATGAAACGACTGTTTTCAGCATAAAATAAAGGCATGAAAAGGTTTACAAATACAATTTTTGGAGGAAAAAATGAATAGAATGATTAAGAAATTCTTTATGCTCGCCTTGCTTGTGTTCTCTACAATGCTCGTTGCTACACTTGCATTCTCTGAGACTCTATCTGCAGCACAAGGTGAAACATTGCTGTTTGATGATTACTATCAAACTTGGAACATCGGTGCAACCGGAAGACCTGCCGATGAAAACGGACTTGAATATGGCAGAGATCCAGGTGCGGCTTTAACGATTCCATCACCTTTTCCATTCAATGACACAGTGAAGTTCGTTGAACAGATGAATATGCGTGGTGGTCGAGTCAATCCAACGGATACGACATATTTCACAAGAAACAAGTATATGATGCAACCCCTCACACAGAATGAATCGTATCTAGTTTACTCTCTTGAAGGTGCAGAAGATGTTACAATGATGGTATCCCATCAAATCTTTGATCCGAATCCAATAGATATTGCTTTGGCAAGAGTTAAACTCTATGGCTCTGTTGATGGTGTTGAATATGTGGAAGTCCCACTTCAGGCAGAAATCATCGACATCGTCGGTGTCAATCATCTCACAAAGATGACGAACCGTACCGATTTAGATGAAACCTACACCTATTTTAAATTCACATTTACATTATTGAATAACAATTTCTGGGAAATCCTAGTCATCAGTACTCATTTTACAGGCATTTCTGTCAATGGTGAAGTTGCATTTTCAGATTCATTCAATGGACAGTGGCCTATCGATGCAGTTGGTGTTAACCCTGATGAAACACCAAACTATTCAATTGGTGGCAGACTCCCATACATTGATCCAGAAAATACCGCTCTTGGTAGAGTTCCATTTGCTGACAACTTCACACCAAAGGCTCAAATGATTTCATATGAAGGACTCACGAATGGTCGTGTACAACCCAATCCAACCAATTTCCAATACAATGACTGGGTGCTCATTCTTTCAGCACAAACCGCAAACATGGTTTACATGTATGAAAGTACATTCAGCAACTTCTCACTCGTCGTCTTCCGACAGATTTGGGAAAACTCATTTGATACTGTTGATGCAGTGAAAGTCTATGTATCAGAAGATGGTGTTGATTATGATGAAATCGTTTATGACGAACAAGTCTTAAAGACAGATGGCACTAACTATTACATCTCGTTAACGAATAAGACAGCACTAGAGCCAGGCATTAAATACTTAAAGATTGAATTCGCACATCATCAAGCAAATAACCTCTATGAACTGGGTATTTCTAATGTAAGACTCATGACAGATAGAAGCTTTGGTGTTCCAGTTTATAAGGATATTTTCAGCAATCAATGGCCAATTGATGCAGTCGGTGTCAACCCAGATGAAACACCAAACTATGCAATCGGTGGCAGACTCCCATACATTGATCCAGAAAATACTGCACTTGGTAGAGTTCCATTCGCAGACAACTTTAACCCAGTTGAAGAAATGGTGAGCTGGACAGGTTTAACCAATGGTCGCGTACAACCCAATCCTGCATCGTTTGTGTATGCAGACTGGATGTTGATTCTTGCTGCTACTTCAGCGGAGATGGTTTATGAATATGAAGCAGGATTCAAGAATGTCAATCTTCAGATCTTTAGACAAGTCTATAACAACTCATTACCGATGGCAGATGCAGTGAAGATTTCAGTTTCAAACGATGGAACATCATTTACACCAGTCACCATCAACTTCTTTGTTGAAAGACAATCTGGTGTCGATACCATGTATAGCGTATTCAATAAACTCGAACTTGAAGAAGACTATACTTTCCTAAAGATTGAATTTGCACATCACAATACAAATTACTATGAACTTGGTATTACATCAGTTTCCTTATTCGGTGCTACTCCTGATGTCGTAGGCGAAGTTGATCGCGAAGCACCTGTGATTTCTGTAACTTGGAACATTGCAAGTACACTCAATCAAAATACTCAAGTGACATTGCCGATTGCAACTGCAACTGACAATGCGGATGAAAATCCAGTGGTTACAGTCTCTGTATTATCACCATTTAACTCAAACGTCACTGTGACAAATAACCAGTTCTATTTAACAGCACAAGGTGATTACACAGTCGTTTACCGTGCTGAAGACGTCTCAGGCAATTTCTCAACTCAACAATTTGTCATTACATCCATCATTCCTACAGAAGAACCTGAAGAACCAGAAGGACTCGGTACAGGTGCGATTGTTGCGATTACTGTCGGATCTGTCACTGCACTCGGTGGTGCTGCATTCTTTATTATCAGAAAGAGAAGAATCATTTAGTTTTACATCTTAAATCAACAACATAAGGTAGACACTTCGCGGAACACATCCGCGAAGTGCCTATCATCATTTTCAGGAGGTTTAAACATGAAATTGATTAAATCAATATCCTTAATGATTTTGATCTTAGGGTTCACGTTTGTGCTTTATGCATGTACAGGTGGATCCGGAGATCGCACAAAACTCCAAGTCATCAACTTCAGACCTGAAGATCAAGGCTTCTACATTTGGCTGGAGCAAGAATTCGAAGCTGAATATCCGAATATCGATGTAATTTACGAAGCAGTCGATACAGCAGGATATGCAGCATTCATGAAAGCACGTATTCAATCTGGTGAAGTGGATGTTTTTGGCTCACAACCCGCAAACGTGAATACTGCAAAAACATACGAAGATTCATATCCACTCAATGATTTGGATATTTGGGATAAGATTGTGGATTCTGCAAAGAATGAAGTGAGAGTTGCTACAGGGGAATACTTGATGGCTCCTCTTTCTTACCATACAGAAATTGTCTTTTACAATAAAGACATATTCGATCAACTCGGCTTTACTGTTCCAACAACATGGAATCAATTTGTGACTATACTCGAAGCTAGCAAAGCCGCTACAGACGCGAAAACCATCAAAGCACCGATTGTCTATGGAGGACTTGATGCATGGCCAATGGCGATGATCACAGAAGCTCTTGCTGGCACAACCATTTTGCAAAATGATCCTGATTTCTTACTCACTGTGGTTCAAGCGTATATGGCAGGGGGTACATCACCAGACCGATATCTTGCAAACAATCCACACTTTGTTGATTTCTTCAATCGCTGGCATGTACTTGCACAATACTTTCAAAAGAATTCAACAGGACTACAATACAGTAGGGCTCCAGGTGAATTTGGAAAGGGTGGCTATGCCATGATGATTGATGGCAGCTGGTCATTATCACAAATCCTTGAAGTGAATCCATCATTTGAACTGGGTGCATTTGTACTTCCAGGTAATGATGACCCTGCGAAGAATATTTATGCAGCAGGCAAGGGATCTGCAGCATTCTCAATTTATAAAAACTCACCAGATATTGAAGAAGCGAGTTTATTCATTGAATATCTTTATCGTGAAGATGTTTACACACGATACATCAACACAGCGATTGGTCAACCCATCATGCCAGGCATCGAGCTCGAAAATGAAATTGCACGAGAAATATTTAAGTTCGATACCGTATTGACATTGAGCAACCAATGGGTTGAAAAGATGCCTTATGACATCATGATGAAACAAGATATTGGACCTTACTTTGTCAATCGAACCATGAGTGTTGCAACAGCAATTTCAATGATTGATACTGAGATAGAGAATCAAAAAGACGTTTGGCTTCAATTCACTCAAAAATGGCTCGATAAATTTCATCCAGAACTAAATCCAACATCCTAATACAGAAACAAAAGGAGGTATTGCATGAATCATCCCATCAAAGCAACGCTTAAATCGAAACAAAAGACCGTTGCCTATGTTTCACCTCGTACAGCATTCATCGCATTGATACCGGCCTTGATTTTGATTACAATGCTTTCAATTTTCCCTGCCGTTGTGAATATCATCATGTCAATGACCAACTATGATGGTGCAATTTCGACGGTTGAATTTGTCTTCTTTGAGAACTACATCAATTTCTTCAAAGTCTATGGCAATAGAACCATTCCAGCATTACTCACAACATTTCGATACATGGCATTAGTCATCATCCCGATTCAGATTCTTGCGTTTGGTGCAGCACTTTTAGTGAATCAAAAAGTTAAAGGAAGAAACTTCTTTAGATCATTATTCTTTCTACCCACCATTTTAGGGATTGCTGTTGTTGCAACCTCATGGAAGCTGATGTTTGACCCGATTGATGGACCTTTTGCAAAACTTCTTGAACGGTTTGGTACGAGTTCAGCATTTCTTGGAAGTGAAAATGCACTTGTCTTTGTGAGTGTGATTGCTCTTTGGGCTGGATTTGGATATTCTATGGTTATTTATGTTGCCGGTTTAGCAGGTATCGACAAAGACCTATATGAAGCAGCAGAGATGGATGGCGCGAACAAGTGGCAAATTTTTAAGGGTTTAACATTACCCCTTATGTGGCCAGTGATCACCATTTGTCTATGGATTTCCTTAAACGGTACCCTTCACATGGCGGATTTCATCATCTTTACAACCAAGGGCCAGTTTGGCACGAAGACATTTGCATATTATATTTACGAAAGTGTCATCGAAAACCAAGTAAGCCAAGGTCAAAGTGCTGCAACATCGATTTACTTCACTATTTTCATTTCAGTCATCATGTTACTCTTCAACAAGTTTGTCAAGAGTAAGGAGGTGTACTGATGAAAAAGAAAAAACGCTTAAGAGAACTATCCCTGCGTGATAAAATCATTACATATGTGCTTTTGGGAATTCTAGCATTCATCATGCTTTATCCGATTGGTCTTGTCATCAACATTTCACTCAAATCGACTGCAGAATATTACAGTGATCCCATAGGTTTAGTTCAGACTCCCATGTTTTCTAATTATGTGACGGTTTTCAATGATCTTCAAGTACTTCAAAAATTCTTTACAACCATTGTGCTATCAGGTGTTGCATCAACCATCACAGTTGTGTCTGCTGCTCTTGCAGCATATCCGATTTCCAGAATGCATTTTAAGAGTGCAAAATACATTTATGCATTGATCCTTGCATCCATGTTTTTTCCAACATCATTGATTGCTAACATTGTGATGATGAAAGATATATTGGGTGTCTACGGGAGTCCTATCGCATTGATTCTCATCTGGTCGATTGGTGGATTACAACTCTATACATTCATGTTTGTAGGGTTCTTAAAGCAGATACCAAGAGAACTCGAAGAAGCAGCTGTCATGGATGGAGCAGGATATTTCAAAGGATACATTAAGGTAGTTTTGCCACTCATGAAACCTATTATTGCTACAGTGTTTATATTGAAGATTATTGGAACATGGAATGATTTCTTATCACCATTTATCTACATTTCGAATCCAGCACTTCGAACATTATCCACAGGTCTTTATACATACATGGGACAGTTTTCATCAAGATGGAATTATTTATCAGTCTCCATTGTCTTAGTAGCATTACCCATGGTCATCTTGTACTTGTTTTTACAGAAGTACATCATTGAAGGGATTGCTGCAGGAGCAATCAAAGGTTAATCAACAAAAGCCATGCACCAATGCATGGCTATATTCATATCCATAAGGAGTCATCATGAAAAAAAACATTTTAGTCATCTTAACGGATCAGCACACGTACACGACATTATCTGCTTATGGAAAAAGTGTGGTGAAAACGCCCAATCTAGATCAGTTATCCAAAGAATCACTTATTTTTGATCAAGCGTATACAGTATGCCCGATTTGTACACCCGCTCGCGCTAGTTTTCAAACTGGTGTCTACCCGTCAAAACATGGAATGGTTACGAATGTTTATTCCAAAGGGTGTATGGTTCATGAATTACCAGACAGTGAGCATTTACTATCAAGAAGATTAGAATCTGCTGGATATAGTATTGGATATACGGGGAAATGGCATCTGGGAGCAGGTAAGAATAAAGAGATTTTAGGTGGTGTTGAATATCCATTCATTGCTGATTTGATGAAACATTCTGGACTACCTTCGGATGTGGGTTATGAAGGTGATGACTTTTCAGGACATGGTGGTATTGGTGATAAATTTTCTTCATTTCAACAGTATTTGAAACAAAAAGGATTAACCTATACGGTTCATGTCACATCGAAAGACTATCCAAGAGCAGGTGAAATCACTTCAGGAAAAGAAAGTGCGGTCCCTCATTATT